>NZ_CAJPGY010000047.1:0-51691 GCF_905339915.1 Burkholderia sp. BCC1985 | reverse complement strand
AAGCCGGTGCTCGCCGGGATGGGCAAGAACCTGTTCTACCGCGACCTGCTGCACCATCTGTCGCATTCGAGCGACCGCTTCATCATCGCGCCCGGGATCAAGGGCCTCGTGATGCTCGTGTTCACGCTGCCGTCGTTCCCCTACGTGTTCAAGATCATCAAGGATCAGTTCCCGCCGCCGAAGGAAACGACGCGCGCGCAGATCATGGAGAAGTACCAGCTCGTGAAGCGCCACGACCGTCTCGGGCGGATGGCCGATACGCTCGAGTATTCGAGCGTCGCGCTGCCGCTGTCGCGGCTCGACCATGCGCTCGTGCGCGAGCTGGAAAAGGAAGTGCCGTCGCTGCTCGAATACGAGGACGACAACCTCGTGATCAAGCACCTGTACATCGAGCGCCGCATGACGCCGCTCAACCTGTACCTGCAGAACGGCACCGACGCGGACGTCGAGCACGGCGTGAAGGAGTACGGCAACGCGGTGAAGGAGTTGATGAAGGCCAACATCTTCCCCGGCGACATGCTTTACAAGAACTTCGGCGTCACGCGCCACGGCCGCGTCGTGTTCTACGACTACGACGAGATCGAGTACCTGACCGACTGCAACGTGCGGCGCGTGCCGCCGCCGCGCAACGAGGAAGACGAGCTGTCCGGCGAACCGTGGTATACCGTCGGCCCGCACGACATCTTTCCGGAAACCTACGGACCGTTCCTGCTCGGCGACCCGCGCGTGCGGACGGTCTTCATGAAGCATCACGCGGACTTTTTCGAACCCGCGCTCTGGCAGGCCAGCAAGGACAAGCTGCTGCAGGGCGAGTTGCCCGATTTTTACCCGTACGACGTGTCGCTGCGCTTCAGCGTGCGCTACCCCGAGCGCTTCGACGCGACGCCGGACGCCGGCGACGACGCAAGCGACGCGCAGCGCGCCGCCTGACGCACCGCCCGATCGAACCAAACCCGTTATCGACCTGACTTCCGCCAACGGAATCCACACCGATGAATACCCAAGACAATCCGCTTTCACACCTGTTCGACAACAACGACGCCTGGGTCAAGCGCCAGCTCGCCGACGATCCCGATTTCTTCGCGCGTCTCGCCGACCAGCAGGCGCCGGAATATCTGTGGATCGGCTGCTCGGATTCGCGCGTGCCCGCGAACCAGATCATCGGCCTGCCGCCGGGCGAAGTGTTCGTGCACCGTAACATCGCGAACGTCGTCGTGCACAGCGACCTGAACTGCCTGTCGGTGATCCAGTTCGCGGTCGACATCCTGCGCGTGAAGCACATCATGGTCGTCGGCCACTACGGCTGCTCTGGCGTGAACGCGGCGCTGCACAACCGCCGCGTCGGCCTCGCGGACAACTGGCTGCATCACGTGCAGGACGTGCGCGAACGCCACGCCGCACTGCTCGACGAATGGCCGGTCGGCGAAGCGCGCTATCGCCGCCTGATCGAGCTGAACTCGATCGAGCAGGTCGTCAACGTATGCCGCACGACGATCGTCAACGACGCATGGGCGCGCGGCCAGTCGCTCACCGTGCACGGGCTCGTGTACGGCGTGCACGACGGGCGGATGCGCAACCTCGGGATGGCCGTGTCGAGGTTCGACGCGCTGGATGCAACCTACAAGCGCTGCGTCGCGGCGCTGACCGCGCGCGGCCAGCACGCGCCCGACAACGACATGGTCGCGGCGGACGCCGCGCGGCTCGACGACGTCGCGCAGGCGGTCGCCGACACGCTGAAGCCGTGCGACGACGCGAAGTAACCGACTCGAAGTAGCCGACGCGCGCGGCCACGCGGGCGCGGCACGCCAGCGCCCCGCCGCGCGCCATCCGGCTGAAGGCGCATCATGATCGCGGGGCCGCGCCCCCTGCATCCCGTCGCCCGACGGGTGCGCCGTGCGCACACGCCAGCCGGCGCAACGGCGGTCATGCGGCCGCGACGGCCGTCGAACTGATCTGACACCGACACTGCCGCGACGGCGGTGCAATGCAAAGGAGCGGCGAACATGAAAACCGTACTGATCGTCGGCGCATCGCGCGGCCTCGGACGCGAATTCGTCCGGCAATACCGGCGCGACGGCTGGAACGTGATCGCGACCGCGCGCGACGACGCATCGCTCGCCGCGCTGCGCGAACGCGGCGCGCACGCGCATGCGCTCGACATCGCGCAGCCCGAACAGATCGCGGCGCTCGGCTGGAAGCTCGACGGCGAACGGCTCGACGCGGCGGTGCTCGTGTCGGGCGTGTACGGGCCGCGCACCGAAGGGGTCGAAACGATCGGCGCCGAGGATTTCGACACGGTGATGCATACGAACGTGCGCGGGCCGATGCAACTGCTGCCGATCCTGCTGCCGCTCGTCGAGGACGCACGCGGGGTGCTGGCGGTGGTTTCGAGCCGGATGGGCAGCATCGCCGAGGCGACCGGCACGACCGGCTGGCTGTACCGCGCGAGCAAGGCCGCGCTGAACGACGTGCTGCGCATCGCATCGCTGCAGACGCGCCACGCCGCCTGCATCTCCCTCCATCCCGGCTGGGTGCGCACCGACATGGGCGGCGCGCAGGCCGCGATCGATCCGGAGACCAGCGTGACCGGCATGCGCCGCGTGATCGCGGAAGCCGGCGCGGACGTGTCGCAGGCCAACGGCCGTTTCTTCCAGTACGACGGCGTCGAGCTCAGCTGGTGAGCCGGCATGACAACCCGGCGTCGTTAATTCCCGAATCGCATGATTTTGAACCGACCTGACGCGTGCCCGTGCGGCGGCGCGTCCCCCGTCCCTGCCGGCAAAGCCCCGGCGCCACGCTATGCGGCCTGTTGCGGCCGCTTCATCGACGGCGGCGAAGCCGCGTCGACCGCGCTCGAATTGATGCGTTCGCGGTACAGCGCGTACGTGCTCGGCGCGACCGACTACCTGCGCGCGACCTGGGACGCGCGCACCTGCCCGGCCGATCTCGATGCGGACCCGAATGCGCCCGACGCGCCTCGCTGGCTCGGCCTCGCCGTCAAACGCCATGCCCGGCTCGACGAACGGCACGCGGAGGTCGAATTCGTGGCCCGCTACAAGGTCGGCGGCCGGGCGTACCGGCTCCACGAGACGAGTCGTTTCACCCGCGACGAGCACGGTTTCTGGCGCTATGTCGACGGCGAAGTAAGTGAACGCTGACAAATAGTTGCCATGTCAGACGCCGGGTAATTCCCGCATTGCACAACCTGAATTTGTCGGGCTAGGATGGCCGTCAGATTGGTCATGTTGCATGGCAGGGCTTACGAATGGCGTTCAGCAAGGTATTGGTGGGATGGATGGCGGCCTGCGCGCTGTCGGCCGCTCAGGCCGGTACGGCGCCGAGCGCCCCTGCGGGCGCGGCCACGGCCAGCGGCTCGCTCGCCCATGCCGAGCGCTTCGATTACGGCGATTCGGGCCTCCCGCAGGTCGCCGCGAACCTCAACGAACAAATCGTCAGCATTCCGGCCGATGCTTCGGGCGCCGTGATGCTCGAGGCCACGCTGTTCAAGCCGAACGGCCCCGGCCCGTTCCCGCTCGTCGTCTTCAACCACGGCAAGAACACCGGCGATCTTCACCAGCAGCCGCGCAGCCGGCCGCTCGCGTTCGCGCGTGAATTCGTGCGCCGCGGCTATGCGGTCATCGCGCCGAACCGCCAGGGCTTCGCCGGGTCGGGCGGCGCGTACCAGCAGGAAGGCTGCAACGTCGGCAAGAACGGCCTCGTGCAGGCCGCCGACGTCGACGCGACGGTCCGCTACATGTCGCGTCAGTCGTACATCGATGCGTCGCGCATCGTCGTCGCGGGCACGTCGCACGGCGGCCTCGTGTCGGTCGCATACGGCACCGAGGCGGCGCCCGGCGTGCGCGGCATCATCAACTTCTCCGGCGGGCTGCGCCAGGACCTCTGCGACGGCTGGCAGCGCAATCTCGTCGACGCGTTCGACCAGTACGGCGCGCATACGGCCGTGCGGTCGCTGTGGCTGTACGGCGACAACGATTCGGTGTGGACGCCCGCGCTCGTCGCGCAGATGCACGACGCCTACGTGTCGCACGGCACGCAGGCGCAGTTCATCGATTTCGGCCGCTACAAGGACGACGCGCACCGGCTGATCGTCGATCGCGACGGCGTGCCCGTGTGGTGGCCGGCCGTGCATGCGTTCCTCGCGGAACTGAACCTGCCGACCTCGGTGCGCTATGCGGTCGCGAACCCGCACGAGCCGAATGCGACCGGCTATGCGTCGATCGACGCGGTCGAGGCGGTGCCGTTCCTCGACGCAGCCGGCCGCGAAGGCTATCGCCGTTTCCTGAGCCAGCATCCGAGCCGTGCGTTCGCGGTGTCGGCTGAAGGCGCGTGGTCGTGGGCCGAAGGCGGCGACGATCCGATGGCGCTCGCGCTCGACAACTGCTCGAAGCAGGGCGCGGGCGCATGCAAGCTGTATGCGGTCAACGACCGCGTCGTGTGGAACGCGAACGCGACGCAGACGGCCGACAACGGCGACGCCGACGCGCGCGCATTGGCTTCGCGCTGACGCGCGTCGGGATCGCGTTCTCTCCGCGTCCCTTTTCCCCCTTCCGTTTCGTGAGCGCGCGGTCCGCGATGGCGTTCACACGCCCGTTCTCGCGCTCTTGTGAGTCAGCGGGCGAGCACCCCGCCCGTAATCCTTTTCCCGCCTCTTCCGAACGCCAGCGGCACCTGATTCGACGCGCCAGTCGCCAGTCGCCAGTCACCCCGCGCGCATTGCGTCACACTCCGCGCCCCTTTTCCCTTCCCGCCCCGATTTTTCACCCCTCGCGCGCCCGCCTGCCCGACGATTTTTTCTGTCGGGGGGTGTCACTCGAACGTCGTCATCTGCGGTCATTTTGGGGCATCTGGCGCGTACCGTCCCGAGCACCCCGGATCTGCGCCGAACTCCCGCCCGGCAAGGCTTTGCGGTGTTTGTAACCGGTAGTGCAACGCGCGGCGGAACACGCTAATCTCAGCGCGTTTTCCGTCTGTCGCCGCGCGGTGTCCCGTTCGATACCCGCCGCCGTTTTACTCCCCGGAGTCGCCTTGAGTACGCCAGCCACCGATGACTGGGTCGCGCGCAGCCTGCGCGCGGTCTGGCATCCCTGCACCCAGATGAAGCACCACGAGCGCCTGCCGCTCATTCCCGTCGCGCGCGGCGCGGGCCTGTGGCTGTACGACCGCGACGGCCGCCGTTACTTCGACGCGATCAGCTCGTGGTGGGTGAACCTGTTCGGCCACGCGAATCCGGACATCAACGCGGCGCTGAAGGACCAGCTCGACACGCTCGAGCACGCGATGCTCGCCGGCTGCACGCACGAGCCGGCGATCGAGCTCGCCGAGCGGCTGCACGCGCTCACCGCGCGCACGCTCGGCCATGCGTTCTTCGCGTCGGACGGCGCGTCGGCGGTCGAGATCGCGCTGAAGATGAGCTTCCACGCGTGGCGCAACCGCGGCCGCGCGGACAAGCGCGAGTTCGTGTGCGTCGCGAACAGCTATCACGGCGAGACCATCGGCGCGCTCGGCGTGACCGACGTCGCGCTGTTCAAGGACGCGTACGACCCGCTGATCCGCAACGCGCACGTGGTCGCGTCGCCCGACGCGCGCGGCGCGCTGCCGGGCGAGACGGCCGCCGACGTCGCGGGCCGCGCGCTCGACGACGTGCGGCGCCTGTTCGCCGAACGCGCCGACCGGATCGCCGCGCTGATCGTCGAGCCGCTCGTGCAATGCGCGGCCGGCATGGCGATGCACGATCCGTCGTACGTGCGCGGGCTGCGCGCGCTGTGCGACGAATTCGGCGTGCACCTGATCGCCGACGAGATCGCGGTCGGCTGCGGCCGCACCGGCACCTTCTTCGCGTGCGAGCAGGCCGGCGTGTGGCCCGATTTCCTGTGCCTGTCGAAAGGCATCAGCGGCGGCTACCTGCCGCTGTCGCTCGTGCTCACGCGCGACGACGTGTTCGCGGCGTTCTACGACGACGACACCACGCGCGGCTTCCTGCATTCGCATTCGTACACCGGCAACCCGCTCGCGTGCCGCGCGGCCGTCGCGACGCTCGACCTGTTCGCGCGCGACGACGTGCTCGCCGGCAACGCGCGCAAGTCGGCCGCGATGCGCGCCGCGCTCGCGCCGCTCGGCGCGCACCCGCAGGTGCGTCACCTGCGCGAGCGCGGCACGCTGTTCGCGTTCGACGTCGCGCTCGACGGCGACGCGGCACGCGGCTTCTCGCGGCGCTTCTTCGAACGCGCGCTCGAGCGCGAACTGCTGCTGCGCCCGATCGGCACGACCGTGTACCTGATGCCGCCGTACGTGATGAGCGACGACGACATCGCGTGGCTCGCGCAACGCACGCGCGATACGCTCGACGCGACACTCGCGGAGGCGGCGTGATGAAACAGCCGTCACCGAAAACGACCGCGCCGCTGCTCGACACGCTGCAGCGCGGCCTCGCCGAACTCGATGCGCAGGGCCTGCGCCGCGTGCGCCGCACCGCCGACACCGCGTGCGACGCGCACATGCGCGTCGACGGCCGCGACATCGTCGGCTTCGCGAGCAACGACTATCTCGGCCTCGCCGCACATCCGGCGCTCGTCGCCGCGTTCGCGGAAGGCGCGCGGCGCTACGGCTCCGGGAGCGGCGGCTCGCATCTGCTCGGCGGCCATTCGCGCGCGCACGCGACGCTCGAGGACGAACTCGCCGGCTTCGCGGGCGGCTTCTCCGATGCGCCGCGCGCGCTGTACTTCAGCACCGGCTACATGGCGAACCTCGCCGCGATGACGGCCCTCACCGGCAAACACGCGACGATCTTCTCCGACGCGCTGAACCACGCGTCGCTGATCGACGGGATCCGGCTGTCGCGCGCGAACGTGCAGGTCTATCCGCATGCGGACATGGTGGCGCTCGCCGCGCTGCTCGATGCGTCGGAGGCCGAAACGAAGCTGATCGTCAGCGACACCGTGTTCAGCATGGACGGCGACCTCGCGCCGCTCGCCGAACTCGTCGCGCTGGCCGAACGCCACGGCGCGTGGCTCGTCGTCGACGACGCGCACGGCTTCGGCGTGCTGGGCCCGCAGGGCCGCGGCGCGCTCGCGGCCGCCGCGCTGCGCTCGCCGAACCTCGTGTACGTCGGCACGCTCGGCAAGGCCGCCGGCGTCGCGGGCGCGTTCGTCATCGCGCACGAGACCGTGATCGAATGGATGATCCAGCGCGCGCGCAGCTACATCTTCACGACGGCGGCGCCGCCCGCGGTCGCGCATGCGGTATCGGCAAGCCTGAAGGTGATCGCCGGCGACGAAGGCGATGCGCGACGCGCGCACCTCGCCGCGCTGATCGAGCGCACGCGCGCGCTGCTGCGCATGACACGCTGGCAGCCGGTCGACTCGCACACGGCCGTGCAGCCGCTCGTGATCGGCAGCAACGACGCGACGCTCGCGGCGATGCGCTCGCTCGACGCGCATGGCCTGTGGGTGCCCGCGATCCGGCCGCCGACGGTGCCCGCCGGCACGTCGCGCCTGCGCATCTCGCTGTCGGCCGCGCATTCGTTCGACGATCTCGCGCGGCTGGAAACCGCACTCATCGAAGCCAGCGAGCAAACCGCATGAACGCACCGCTTTCCCTCTTCGTCACCGGCACCGACACCGAGATCGGCAAGACCTTCGTGTCGGCCGCGATGCTGCACGGCTTCGCACGTCACGGCCTGCGCGCGGCCGCGCTGAAGCCCGTGGCCGCCGGTGCGGTTGAACGCGACGGCGTCTGGCGCAACGAGGACGCCGACCAGCTCGACGCGGCCGCGAACGTCGTGCTGCCGCCCGAGCTGCGCACGCCGTTCCTGCTGAAGGCGCCGGCCGCCCCGCACATCGTCGCCGCGCAGGAAGGCGTGACGATCGACCTCGACACGATCGTCGCGAGCCACCGCGAGGCGCTCACGCGCGCGGACGTCGTCGTCGTCGAAGGCGTCGGCGGCTTCCGCGTGCCGCTGAACGACACGCAGGACACGGCCGATCTCGCGGTCGCGCTCGGCCTGCCGGTCGTGCTCGTGGTCGGCATGCGGCTCGGCTGCATCAGCCACGCGCTGCTGACGGCCGACGCGATTCGCCAGCGCGGCCTCACGCTCGCCGGCTGGGTCGCGAACCACGTCGACCCGGCGATGTCGTACGCCGACGAGAACGTCGCGACGATCCGCGACTGGCTCGCGCGCGAACATCGCGCGCCGCTGCTTGGCCGCATCGCGCACTTGGCGCCGGCCGCCCCCGAATCCGCCGCGGCGATGCTCGACATCGCCGCGCTCGTCGACACGCTGCGCCGCGCGCAGCATTGACGCCCCGATCCCCGCATTCACGACAGGAAAACCACCATGACCCAAGCCCAGACCGCCGCCGTGCAACCCGACGCGATCCCCGTGGCCGCTCCGGCGCCGCAGCGCTGGCGCGTCGCCGACGTCGTCGCGCTGTTCGAGCTGCCGTTCAACGACCTGATGTTCCGCGCGCAGCAGGTGCATCGCGAGCACTTCGACGCGAACGCGGTGCAGCTGTCGACGCTGCTGTCGATCAAGACGGGCGGTTGCGAGGAGGATTGCGGCTACTGCTCGCAGTCGTCGCACCACGAGACGGGCCTGAAGGCAGAGAAGCTGATGGACGTCGACGCGGTGCTGGACGCCGCGCGCGCGGCCAAGGCGAACGGCGCGAGCCGCTTCTGCATGGGCGCCGCATGGCGCAACCCGAAGGAGCGCCACATGCCGGCGCTGACCGAGATGGTGCGCGGCGTGAAGGAACTGGGCCTCGAGACCTGCATGACGCTCGGCATGCTGGAGGACGAGCAAGCCAGGGAACTCGCCGACGCGGGCCTCGATTACTACAACCACAATCTCGACACGTCGCCGGAGTTCTACGGCCAGGTGATCTCGACGCGCACCTACCAGGATCGTCTCGACACGCTCGACCGCGTGCGCGACGCGGGCATCAACGTGTGCTGCGGCGGCATCATCGGGATGGGCGAATCGCGCCGCGAACGCGCGGGCCTGATCTCGCAGCTCGCGAACCTGAACCCGTATCCGGAGTCGGTGCCGATCAACAACCTCGTCGCGATCGAGGGCACGCCGCTCGAAGGCACCGCACCGCTCGACCCGTTCGAATTCGTGCGCACGATCGCGGTCGCGCGCATCACGATGCCGAAGGCCGTCGTACGACTGTCGGCCGGCCGCGAGCAGCTCGACGACGCGATGCAGGCAATGTGCTTCCTCGCGGGCGCGAACTCGATGTTCTACGGCGACCAGCTGCTGACCACGAGCAACCCGCAGACGCAGCGCGACCGCGCGCTGTTCGAGCGCCTCGGCATCCGCGCGAGCCAGGCCGACGCGCTGGCGGAGAACGCGTAAGCGGCGGCCTCGCGTCGTTCTGCGAAGGTTGCAGACGAAAAAACCGGGGCATGCCCCGGTTTTTTTTCGTCCGATCGTCTGCGCCGGGCCGGCCTGCGCGTCGCGCATCGCGGTCTTACCCGCGTGCCGGATCGAAGCGTCGAGCCCGCCCGTCGGCGTGCGCGTCGGCGCAACTTCCGCCTGCGCGTCACACGTGTGCGGCCGCGCCGTCGAGCGCCGCGCGCACGCGCGCGACGCGCTGTTCGTCGACGGGTGCCAGCACCTCGCCGCGCGGCCGCACGCCCGAGCCGAAGTGCACCGCGCGCACGCCGGTCGAGCGAACGAAATCGCCGACCGCGTCGATCGTGAGGCCCGAGCCGGCCAGCACCGTGCAGGTCGAGCCTGCCGCCTGGCGCACCAGCCGCGTGATCGTCGCGACCGCGTCGAGCACCGACGGATGGCCGCCCGAGGTCAGCACCGACGTGACGGCCGGCACGCGCAGCAGCGCGTCGAACGCGGCATTGAGGTCGCGCGACACGTCGAACGCGCGATGGAACGTCAGGTCGCGCCCGTCCGCGGCCGCCGCGATGCGCTGGAGCGCATCGAGATCGACGTCGCCGCGCGCATCGAGCGCGCCGAACACGACGCCGTTCGCACCAGCCGCGACGGCCGCGCGCACGTCGCGCTCGATCACGCGCAGGTCGTCGGCGTCGTAGACGAACGCGCGGCTGTGCGGGCGCACGATCACGTTCACCGGGATCGCCACGGCGGCCACGACGGCCTCGATCAGGCCGACGCTCGGTGTGAGCCCGCCTTCGCTGATCGCGGTCACGAGCTCGAGCCGGTCGGCGCCCGCGCGGGCAGCGGCCTTCGCGTCGCCGACGGTGGTGGCGATCACTTCGAGGAGAACGGAGGAAGCGGCGGTGCGGTTCATCGGCGGCTCGCGAATCGTCAGGACAATTCGCGCATCCTAGCCGAGCGGCATGAACCGCGCCAGCATGCCGGCCGTCGCTATGCGCCGCCCGCTTCCTCGTCGATCCAGTCGATATCGCCGCACAGCACGTGCTGCGCGTCGCCGATGCGCACCGCCACCGACAGCGTCACGCACGGCTGCGCCTCGTTGATCGACAGGTACGGGCGCGTCACCTGCACGCGTCCGGGCTCGGCGATCGCCGTGCGGAAATACGGCCGGCGCAGCCAGTTCGCACCTTGCGCATCCGACAGCGGCGAGAAGCGCGCCTCGGCGAGCGCGCGGTCCGCGCGCAGCACGACGTTGCGGCCGGCCTGCCGGCCGCGCGCGTCGAGCAGGAAGCAGCGCGCGGCATCGTCGAGCGCGAGGAAGTTCCAGCACACCTCGTCGAGCGGCTCGCCGGCCGCCACCCGCTCGGCCGCGCGCTCGAACGCGCGCAGGTATGGCGCGAGCCGCTGCGCGTCGCGCCGCTCGCGCGCTTCGGTCTGCTGGCGAAAGCGCTCGGTCAGCTCGCCGATGCAACCGGTCGCGGCCGCGCTATCAGGTAGCCCGGGGGCCGGGCGGCCGAAGAAATAGCCCTGCACGAAATCGGCCTCGCACGACAGCGCGATCTGCGCGTCGTGCTCGGTCTCGATCCCCTCGACGAGCACCAGCTTGCCGGCCTCGTGCAGCAGCGTGACGAGCCCGTGCAGGATCGCGGTGAGCCCCGTGCGGTGCGCCGCGTGGGACAGCATGATCCGGTCGAGCTTCACGATGTCCGGGTTCAGTTGCCAGATCCGCTCGAGGTTCGAGTGTCCGGCGCCGAAATCGTCGAGCGCGATCAGGAAACCCTGCGCGCGGAATTCGCGCACGGCCTCGGCGAGCCGCTCGACGTCTTCCGCGCGCTGTTCGAGCACTTCGAGCACGACGCGGCGCGGCGGCATGCCGATCCGCTTCAGGTTCGCGAACAGCGCGGCGGCCTGGAACGGGTCGGTCAGCACGCCCGGATGCACGTTGAGGAACAGCCACTCGCGCTCGGCGCCGAGCAGCGCGAAGTTCTCGAGATGTAGCGCCTGCGCGAGCCGGTCGAGCTGCAGCAACTCGCCCTGGCGCGCGGCCTCGCCGAACACGTCGAGCGGCGACACCGCGCGGTCGAGCGCGTCATGCGCGCGCAGCAGCGCCTCGTAGCCCACCGCGCGCTGGTGCGACAGGCTGAAGATCGGCTGGAACACGGTCGTGAGCGACAAGTCGTGATGCTGCGTCGCCAGGCGCTCGAGGCCGGAGCTCATCTCCCGCTCGAAACGATACGGCGATGCGGTGGCCGGACGCTCCTGTTGCGCGATCGTCATGGCGCCCTCCTGGTGATGCAGCCGAACGCGGCGGTTGGTTGAGACGGCGCGCGCAATGTCATGGTGGAATCCTCGGTTGTCCGGCCGGTGCCGGACGGTAGGCAAGCATCAAGCAAGGTCCGTGCAAGGGCCGAACACGCGCGCCGCGCCTGCGTGCGGCGCCGCCGCACCAGCATGGCGCAGGCCGGATGCACCGTTCACGTGCATGCGCACCGGCGCACTCGAACGCACCCGCCGCATCGTCACGCTAAACTCCGTACGGTCGTTTCATTCTCCGCAATCGCCGTCTCGATGGAAATCGTCTTCACAGTCCTGATCCTGCTGCTGACCGTCGCGCTGTCCGGCGCGGTCACACGCATCCTGCCGTTGCAGCTTCCGCTGCCGCTGATGCAGATCGCGTTCGGCGCGATGCTCGCGTGGCCGAAGCTGAACCTGCACGTCACGTTCGATCCCGAAATCTTCATGCTGCTGTTCATTCCGCCGCTGCTGTTCGCGGACGGCTGGCGGATTCCGAAACGCGAGCTGTACCTGCAGCGCCGCGCGATCCTGATGCTCGCGTTCGGGCTCGTGTTCATGACGGTACTCGCAGTCGGCTACTTCGCGCACTGGCTGATACCCGAGTTGCCGCTGCCGATCGCGTTCGCGCTCGCGGCCGTGCTGTCGCCCACCGACGCGGTCGCGCTGTCGGGCATCGCCGGCAAGGGGCGGATCCCGCCGCAACTGATGCACATCCTCGAAGGCGAGGCGCTGATGAACGACGCGTCGGGCTTGGTCGCGCTGAAGTTCGCGGTCGCGGCCGCGCTCACCGGCGTGTTCTCGCTGCGCGATGCGTCGATCACGTTCGTGATCGTCGCCACCGGCGGGCTCGCGACGGGCGCGCTCGTGTCGTGGGGATTCAGCGCGCTGTCGACGCGCTTCCTGAACGCCGAGCAGGAAGGCGATCCGGCCCCCGGCATCGTGATGACGCTGCTCGTGCCATTCGCCGCCTATCTGTTCGCCGAGCATCTCGACCTGTCGGGCGTGCTCGCGGCCGTGTCGGCCGGGATGATGATGAACTACACGAGCTTCTCCCGCAAAAGCACCGTCGCGTCGCGCGTGCGGGCCGAAAGCACGTGGGCGATGATCGAGTTCGTGTTCAACGGCATGGTGTTCATCATGCTCGGGCTGCAGCTGCCGCACATCATCGGCCGCGCGCTCGTCGACGCGCACCACACGAGCGACGCGCTCGTCGGCCGGATGATCTTCAACGTGTGCGCGATGATGATCGCGCTGTATGCGATCCGCTTCCTGTGGGTCTGGCTGCTGCGCTGGATCGCGAGCCGCCGCGCCGCGCGCCAGGGCCTCGCGGGCACGATGGCCGGCGTGCGCACGATCGCGGTGATGACGGTCGGCGGCGTGCGCGGCGCAGTCACGCTCGCGGGCGTGCTGTCGATCCCCGTCGCGCTGTCCGACGGCGCGCCGCTGCCCGGCCGCGACACCGCGATCTTCGTCGCATCGGCGGTGATTCTCGGTTCGCTGATCGTCGCGGTGATCGGCCTGCCGCTGCTGCTGCGCGGCGTGCGCTCGACGCGCAACCCGCTCGCCGACGAGGAGCGCACCGCGCGCGCGGCCGCCGCGCAGGCCGCGATCCGCGCGATCGACTCGTCGCACGACGCGATCTCGGCCGATCTCGACGAATCGGGTGCCGCGCGCTGCGCGGACATCTCGGCGCGCGTGATGGACCAGTACCGCCGCCGCCTCGCCGCGCTCGCCGACGACGGCCCGACCCCGCGCGCGCAAGCCAAGCAGGCGGAGACGATGGAACTGCAGATGCGGATCGCGGCGGTGCGCGCGGAACGTTCGGTGCTGTACCGGATGCGCAGCGAAAGCAGGATTTCCGACGAGACGCTGACGAAGCTGATCCGCGAGATCGACCTGTCGGAAACGGCGCTGTCGACGCGCAAGAAAGGACTCGTCTGAGCGGCTGCGCCGCGGTGCGATTGCACGGCCGCTCAAAAAAAACGGCGACGCACGAGCGTCGCCGTTTTCACATCCGCCCGCCGCGGCGTTACTTCGCGACGACGACCGGAATCCCCTTCAGCATTCCCGCGCCCTTCATCTCGTCGAGCGCGTGCTGCACTGCCGCACTCGTCGCCGCGTCGATGCCGAGCTGCAGCGCGAGCTCGCGCTCCGCACGCTTCACGCCCGCGAGGTTGCGCACCTTCACGTGACCGAAGCCGCGCACGCGGGCATGAAGATCTGCCAGTTGCGTGACCTGCGCCGCATTGCCGGCGGTCGTCGCGGCGAGCGCGCGCGTGAGCGTCGTCTCGTAGTCGTCGGCGAGCGCGCGCTCCATCCGGCGCTCGGCCGTGCGGCCGAACGGATCGAGCCACGTGCCGCGCAGGCTGCGCACGCGCGCAAGCGTGCCGAGCACCGGCCACATCCACTGGCCGAACACGCGCTTCTTCGGCACGCTGCCGTCGCGGCCGGCCTTCGCGACCGTCGGCGGCGCCAGGTTGAACTTCACGCGATAGTCCTGCCCCGGCACGCCTTCGAACTGCGCTTCGAGCGCCGTGCGGAACGCGCCGTCCGCATACAGCCGGGCAACCTCGTATTCGTCCTTCACCGCGAGCAGCCGGTAGAACGTCGTCGCGACCGCGCGCGTCAGCGCATCGTCGCCCTTCGCGCGCGCCGCGTTCACCAGTGCGCGGTAGCGCTCGACGTAACGCACGCCGCCGTAGGCGTCGAGGCGCGCCTCGCGATCGGCGATCAGTTCGGCGAGTGTCTCCGGCACAACCTGCACGGCCACCGCGTGACGCGCGTTCCACAATGCGTCGAGGCCCGCCGCATCGCCGGCCGCCATCCGGCCGATCGCGAACGCGAGCTTGTTCATCGGCACCGCGACGTTGTTCAGCTCGATCGCGCGCATCATCGCGGCGAGCGACACCGGCACGAGGCCGAGCTGCCACGCGTAGCCGAGCATCAGGATGTTCGCGCCGATCGAGTCGCCGAGGAATTTCGCGGCGAGCGCCTGCGCGTCGCAGCTCGACAGGTAGCCGTCGCCGGCCGCGTGATGCATTTTTTCGAGCAGCGCATCCGCGTGCAGGTTCGCGTCGGGGTTCTGCACGAACGACGCGTTCGGAATCCGGTGTGTGTTGACCACGATCCGCGTGCGCTCGTGGCGCACCGTCTGCAGCGCCTCGGCGCTCGCGCCGACGACCATGTCGCACGCGAGCAGCACGTCGGCCTGCTGCGTGTCGATGCGCACCTGGTTCAGCCACCGGTCGCTCGACGCGATCCGCACGAACGACAGCACCGAGCCGCCCTTCTGCGCGAAGCCCATGAAGTCGAGCACCGACGCGCTCTTGCCTTCGAGGTGCGCGGCCATGCTGATCAGCGCGCCGACCGTCACGACGCCCGTGCCGCCCACGCCCGTGACCAGCATGTCGTACGGCGCCGCATCGAGATGGGTCGCGGGCACCGGCAGCGCGTCGACGCGCACGGCGAGCGCGGCTTCGTCGAACGCCGCGCCCGCGGCCTTCTTCAGCGCCGCACCTTCGACCGTCACGAAGCTCGGGCAGAAGCCGTTCACGCACGAGTAGTCCTTGTTGCACGACGACTGGTCGATGCGGCGCTTGCGGCCAAGCGGCGTCTCGAGCGGCTCGACCGACAGGCAGTTCGACTGCACGCCGCAGTCGCCGCAGCCTTCGCATACCGCGTCGTTGATGAACAGCCGCTTGTCCGGGTCGGGGAATTCGCCCTTCTTGCGGCGGCGGCGCTTCTCGGCCGCGCAGGTCTGGTCGTAGATCAGCACGGTGACGCCCGGCGTCTCGCGCAGCTCGCGCTGCACCGCGTCGAGTTCGCTGCGGTGATGGAACGTCGTGCCCTTCGGGAACAGCCCGTGATGACCGTCGTACTTCTCCGGTTCGTCGGACACCACGACGAAGCGCGACACGCCTTCCGCCTCGACCTGCCGCGCGATCTGCGGCACCGAGATGCTGCCGTCGACCGGCTGGCCGCCCGTCATCGCGACCGCGTCGTTGTAGAGGATCTTGTACGTGATGTTCGCTTTCGCGGCGACCGCCTGGCGGATCGCGAGAATGCCCGAATGGAAGTAGGTGCCGTCGCCGAGGTTCTGGAACACGTGCTTCGTGTTGGTGAACATCGCGTGCGCGGCCCAGTCGACGCCCTCGCCGCCCATCTGGATCAGGCCCGTCGTGTCGCGCTCCATCCACGACGCCATGAAGTGGCAGCCGATGCCGGCCTGCGCGATCGAGCCTTCCGGCACCTTCGTCGACGTGTTGTGCGGGCAGCCCGAGCAGAAGTACGGCGTGCGCTTCACCGCGTCCGCCTCGTTCGACAGGATCTGCGGCGCGACGAGATCGACGACGCGCTCGCGCCGGTCGAGCGCCGGCTTGTGCCGCGCGAGCCAGGTGGCGAACACCGGCAGGATCCGCGACGGGCGCAGCTCGCCGAGCTCGGACAGCAGGCACGCGCCTTCGGCATCGTGCTTGCCGAGCACGCGCGGGCGCGCACCGTCCGCGCGGTTGTACAGGTAGTCCTTGATCTGCTGCTCGATCACCGGGCCCTTCTCTTCGATGACGAGCACTTCCGACAGGCCGTCGACGAAGGTTTCGATCCGTGTCATCTCGAGCGGATACGACAGGCCGACCTTGTAGATCCGCACGCCGGCCGCTTCCAGGTCGGCGACGGTGAGGTCGAGCCGGCGCAGCGCCTCCATCAGGTCGAGGTGCGCCTTGCCGCACGTGACGATGCCGACATTCGCGTGCGCGCTCGGCGCGATCCATTTGTCGATGCTGTTGGTGCGCGCGAAGTGGCGCACCGCGTCGAGCTTCGCGGCGAGGCGCGCTTCGATCGTGAGGCTCGGCAGGTCGGGCCAGCGGTTGTGCAGGCCGCCCGCCGGCGGCGCGAAGCCCGCCGGCGCCGGCCATTGCGTCTGCAGCGCGTCGAGATCGACGGTCGAGCCCGACTCGACGGTCTCCGAGATCGCCTTGAAGCCGACCCAGGCGCCCGAGTAGCGCGACAGCGCCCAGCCGTACAGGCCGAACTCCAGCATGTCGGCGATGTTCGACGGGTTCACGACCGGCATGTGCCACGCGATCATCGCGAAGTCGCTCTGGTGCGGCATCGACGACGACACGCAGCCATGGTCGTCGCCGGCCACCACCAGCACGCCGCCGTGCGGCGACGAACCGTATGCGTTGCCGTGCTTCAGCGCGTCGCCGGCGCGGTCGACGCCGGGGCCCTTGCCGTACCACATCGCGTACACGCCATCGACGGTGCGCTCCGGGTCCGCCTCGACGCGCTGCGTGCCGAGCACGGCGGTGCCGCCGAGTTCCTCGTTGATCGCGGGCAGGAAGCGCACGCCGCTGCCGTCGAGCAGTTTCTTCGCCTTCCACAGCTGCTGGTCGACCATCCCGAGCGGCGAGCCGCGGTAGCCGCTGACGAAGCCGGCCGTGTTCAGGCCCTGCGCGGTATCGGCTGCGCGCTGCATCAGCAGCAGGCGGACCAGCGCCTGCGTGCCGGTCAGGAAGATCCGGCCGCGCGTGGCGGTCAGGTTGTCGGTCAGGCGGTAGTCGGATAGAGCGGGCGTGCCGTCGACGGGCAGGCGGGCGGTCATGGGGATATCTCCTGATTGTGTGTTCTGGGCCGCGCACGGGGCGTCGGGCGACGCCGGCCGGGGCTGCGGCTGGATGGCTCTATTTTTTCGCGGGGAGACGAGAAAGTTTTTTCTCATCTTGCTCGGATGACGCCGGAGCGAGAAAAACTGCGCAGGTTTCGGTCGGAAATCGAGAGATTTTTCGCGCGGGGTGGCGGGCGGCTGTTCGGGGCGTGTCGGGGTGGGCAGGCGGGTTGCCTCGAAAAGGCCGGAATGCGCGGGAGGCGGACCGCGGGCGCGGCGGCGGGCGCTCGCAGGCGGTGCGGCAAGGGCTCGGGTGGCGGAACGGGCGAGCCCTCACCCATCGAATGCACAGCGTTCGGATTGGTCGCGGGTGCGGGATGTCCACAATGCCGGGGCTGCGTTTCGGGCTGGCCCGCGCGCTCACCATTCGGTTGCACAGGGTTTCGAGTCGCGCCGGAGGCCGGATGTCCACACCTCGATCGGTCCGCGGTTCGAGCGGATGCCGACGCTCACCGTCGAAATTCACAGCGCGGCGAGTCGATGTTGGCGGGAGATATCCACACCGTCGGATTCCTGCCCCGACGACGCGGCGTTCGTCCTCACCTGTGGGATGCACAGGTTTGCGAGTCGATTCGGCAGCGCGATATCCACACGGCCGTCCGCCTTCGCGACGTTTCGGAGCGTCGGGGCGACGCGGGACAGCGCGCTTCAGTGTGGATGGGCCCGCCTCCGCAAGCGCCCGCACGGCCTTGGCGTTCGTCGGCGCATGCAGTCGCGTCGCCGGACGAGGTGCCGGCACGGGTTTGGATATCGCCCACACCAGGCACTGAAAATCCAGTGAATTTCGATGATGAGCATCGGCACGCAATCGAACAAGGATGCCGATCCGGGTGTGGACAGCCCAACCCGCGACGACTCGAAACGCTGTGCATTTCGACGGTGAGCGCCGATCCGGATGCGAACAGGCCGCCCCACGACAACGCCAAACGCCGTGATTTGCAACGGTGAGTGACGGCACGGCGATCGAACGAGGGTGCCGATTCGGGTGTGGATAGTTCGATCCGCGACCACTCGAGACGCTGTGACTTGCAACGGTGAGCGACGGCACGGCAGTCGAACGAGGGTGCCGATTCGGGTGTGGACAGCTCGATCCACGACCACTCGGAACACTGTGAAATTCGACGGTGAGCGACGACACGGCAGTCGAACGAGGACGCCGATTCGGGTGTGGATAGCTCGATCCGCGACCACTCGGAACCCTGTGAAATTCGACGGTGAGCGAAGGCACGGCAGTCGAACGAGGGTGCCGATTCGGGTGTGGATAGCTCGATCCTCGACCACTCGGAACACTGTGAAATTCGATGGTGAGCGAAGGCACGGTGTCGCACGAAAGCGCCGATTCAGGCGTGACCGGCAGCACATGCAAACCACGCCGAAGCCCACGCATCCGCAGTCGCACCGACGCGGCAGAGCAGCACGCGCGCGCCCTCTCCACCGAAAGACACAGCACGTCGACTGCTTTAGGCGACCGGATATCCACATCGCGGCAAGCACGCGAATGGCACGCGCGATCGCGTGTGCGGTTAGAATGCGCGACCCCGCAGCCGCGTCGAAGATCGGGAACGGGCACGCAAGGCGACACCTGGCCCGTCCGGGTACCGACGCTCACCATTGAAATACACAGCGCTTCGAGTGAATTCCACGGCAGGATATCCACACCGCGATGAGCGCGCGGCTCTATCGCCGCTCCGCACTCGCCGTTAGAATGCGCGGCGCTCCGGATTTCGTGCGACGCCCGAAAGTCCGCACCAGGCAAGTCTCACGCGCGATCGGTCCGCGGCGCTCACCGGTCAAAGGCACAGCATTTTTCGTCGTCGCGATTCCCGGTTGTCCACACCCCGCATCGCGCATCCGGCCGCACTCACCGGTGAAATGCACAGTCTGCCGAGTGGTTTCGAGGCCGGGATATCCACAACCGACGCGGCGAAAAAATTCATCGCGGGCGCTGCGGCAACGTCGGTTCACGCACCTGCCCGCGATCGGCGCCGGATGCCGGAAAGCCCCGCAAATTCGGCCTCCGGACGCACGCTCACCGTTCGAATCCACAGCATTTCGAGTGGGCGGAAACCCGGTTGTCCACATCCGCGCCGAAGCGGACGGCGCCCGCAAGCGCCGTCACTCGGCAATCGAACGGATGATCCGCGCCGGGTTTCCGCCAACCAGCGTATTCGGCGGGACGTCGCGCGTCACGACGGCACCCGCGCCGACAACCGAGTTCTCGCCGACCGTCACGCCGCCGATGATCGTCGCACCCGCGCCGATCCACACGTTGCTCCCGATCACGATCGGCCGGGCGACGACGGCGTCGCGCCGCCGGGACGGCTCGACCGGATGGCCCGACGTGATGAGACTGACGTTCGGCCCGATCATCACGTCGTCGCCGATGTCGAGGCCGCCGAGGTCATAGAACGTGCAGTTCTGGTTGATGAACACGTTGCGGCCGATCCGCGTATCGGCGCCGCCCGTCGCATAAAACGGCGGGATCAGCAGAAAACCGTCGTCCATCGCCCTTCCGATCAGTTCTCCGAACAATGTCCGGACGTCCTTCGCATCGTCGAACGTCAGACGGTTGAGCCGCGCGGTGATCGCCATCGTCCGCCCGAGCTCGGCGCGCATCGCGGCCGATTCCGGCGTGCGCCGGGGAATGATCGTGGTGCGATCGTCGTTCGCCATTCGTTGCCATTCTCCGTGCGCGCTCGAACCGGCACGCCGCGCATCACGCAGCGCCTGACTCGCCGAATACGATCGCATCGCCTTGAATTCAGTCATTCGGTCGCCCCGCGCAGGGTCACCCGGTTTCCACGTTTCGCGCCTCGCCGACGGCCATCGTCCGGGCTCGTGCGGGCAGCCGCCGACGCTGCTGCAAAGCCAGCGGAACAGCAGGGTCGTGACCGCTGCAGCCGAGCACACATACGTCAATCTCAAACTAGTCGTTTCATGACTAGTTAATTCATGAACTTCCGCCATGCAAGGCTTTGCGGGAAATTCCCTACCCGCCCGCATCCGCCCGGACACGCACGCCCCGCGCCCGCGCCAGGCTCCGCCATTCTCGCCGTCCGCCCCTGTCCGAACCTCTCCCGCTCGGGTACGCTTGAGCATCCACCGACCCGACACGCACACCCATACGCGGAGGCGCGATGAAGCTCTACTACTGGCCGAAGACCCGGGCATTCCGGGCGCTGTGGATGCTGGAGGAAATCGGCGCCGTCTACGAGCTCGTGCCGATCGACTTGCGATCGCACGAACAGGGCAGCGACGCGTTCGTCCAGGTCAATCCGATGGCCAAGCTGCCCGCGCTCGACGACGGCAGCGAACCGTTCGCCGAATCCGGCGCCGTGCTGCTCTATCTCGCCGATCGCTGTCCGGGCGCCGGGCTCGGCATTGCACCGGACGATCCGCTGCGCGGCCGCTTCCTGCAGTGGATGTTCTTCACGCCCACCTGCCTCGAGCCGGCGATGGCCGAGAAATTCACCGGCGCGTCGGGCAATCCGGTCGCCTTCGGCTGGGGCAACATCACGCGCGTGCAGCGTGCGCTCGCACAAACGCTCGCCCACAGCCGCTGGCTCGTCGGCGATCACTTCACCGCGGCCGACCTGCTGCTCGCCAGCACGCTGAAGATCGCGTTCGACGCGCACCTGCTGCCGCACGAAGGCGTGCTCGGCGACTACGTCGCGCGCGCCGAGGATCGCGACGGCCATCGCCGCGCGGTCGCGGTCGAACAGCGCGAAGCGGCGCGCCTGCTGCATGCGTGACGCGTGAACGGCCCGGCCTTCCGGCGCGGCAGCCGCGCCCGGAGGCCGGCGCCCGCTCGCGCCGCGCACGGCCTTCATGCAGCCGGCCCGGGCGTCTGCGCGGCCGTGCCGGCCTCGACCACCACGCCCGGCGAGCCGCGCTCGTCCGTATCGGTGTCGACCGGCACGACTTCGTGAAAATGCGTGTAGTCGATGTGCGTGATGCCGCCTTCGTCGTGCATCAGGTCGACATAGCGGTGACGCCAGCGGATCTCCGCATGCGTCCATGAGTAGCGCGCCTGCATGACTTGCGCGGTCGTCTCGTCGGAGCCCTCGATCGTGATCAGCAGCGACGCGTCGCGCGCGGCGAGCGACTCGGCCGTCTCGCCGAACAGCGGGCTCGTGTCGTCGATCACGTGCATCAGGTTCCAGCCGAGCAGGAAGATCGGATGCTCGTTGCGCACGAGCGGCAGGTCATGGATCTTGCGCAGCATATAACCCTCGTGCGTGCCTTCGACGCGCATCAGCCGCAGTTTCGCCTGCGCTTCGGCGATCACGTTCTGGCGCGCATTCGCGGCGCGCACCATCAGCGTCATCCGCCCGTTCAGCGGACGCACGATCGCGTAACGCGCGAACAGGATCTTCGCCTGCGGCCGCGAGAAGCGCGCGAACACGAGGCCGGTCGCGAGCGCGATGCCCGACATCCCGATGAAGATCTCGAAGGTCGAGACGACGTGCGCGTAGACGGTCTGCGGATGCATGTCGCCATAACCGACCGTTGCGAGTGTCTCGACGCTGAAGAAGAACGCGCCGGCGAACCCGGCCGGCGACTGGTTCGCGATCGGCGCGTGGCCGAGCAGGTAGAGCGTCGCGAAGCCGCCGTTGAGCAGCAGGAACAGCACCGCGAGCGACAGGAAGAATACGGGCCAGCTCACCGTCAGCGCGCGGTGATAGAGGTCGCGCCAGCCGAGCGGCGGCATCCCGTACGCGATCACGGGGCGGGTGCCCGACCAGATCTTGCGGCCGCGGCCGCGGGTGGCTGGGGAGGACGAATCGACGTTCATCGCGCAAGGGCCTGGAGCAAGGAGGCGATGAGCGTAGCACGCGCGGGCGGCGGCCGGGAATGCGCAGCGATGCGGAGCGGGCTCGCGCGTGCGGCGCGAAAAAAAGCCGGCCGCATGGGCGGCCGGCTTCGCGGTCGTTCGGCGTGCTCGCGGCGCGGCCTGGGGCTTTCGGCTTGCGGCCTGCCGCCTGCCGCCTGCCGCTGAACTTACTTGCGGTCGACGATCACGCGGTCGAACGTGCCGCCGTCGGCGAAGTGGGTCTTCTGCGCATTCGCCCAGCTGCCGAAAACCTGCTCGACGCTGAACGTCTTCAGCGGCTTGAACTCGGCCGCATGCTTCTTCAGCACGGTCGCGTCGCGCGGGCGCAGATGGTGCTGCGCGATGATCTCCTGCGCCTGCGGCGTGTACAGGTAGTCGAGATACGCCTGCGCGACCTTGCGCGTGCCCTTCTTGTCGACGACCTTGTCGACGACGGCGACGGGCGGCTCCGCGAGGATGCTCGCGGACGGGTACACGGCGTCGAATTCCGCTCCCGACGCACCGGTGTCCATCAGCGCGACTTCGTTCTCGAACGTGACGAGCACGTCGCCGATGCCGCGCTGCGTGAAGGTCGTCGTCGCGCCGCGGCCGCCCGAGTCCAGCACCGGCACGTTGCGGAAGATCGCCTTCTCGAAGTCGAGCGCCTGCTGGTCGGTCGCGCCCTTCTGCTTCTGGTAGCCCCACGCGGCGAGGTACGCGTAACGACCGTTGCCCGACGTCTTCGGGTTCGCGATGATCACCTGCACGCCCGGCTTCGCGAGATCGCTCCAGTCCTTGATCGCCTTCGGATTGCCCTTGCGCACGAGGAACACCATCGTCGTCGAGTACGGCGAGCTGCCGTCGGGGAAGCGCGCGCGCCAGTCCTTCGGCAGCAGCTGGCCGCGCTCGGCGAGCAGGTCGATGTCGTTCGGCTGGTTCATCGTCACGACGTCGGCCTGCAGCCCCTGCAACACCGACAGCGCCTGCGCGCTCGACGCGCCGTGCGACTGCTTGATCGTCACCGTTTCACCCGTCTGCTGCTTGTAGGCGGCGGCGAAGCTCGTGTTGATGTCCTTGTACAGCTCGCGCGTCACGTCGTACGACACGTTCAGGATCGACGTGTCCGCATGCGCGGCCGTGGCCGCCACGACCAGCGCCGCCGCGGCGCCCGTGTGCAGCCAGCGGCCGATCCCCTTGATGCTTGCCATCGTGATATGCCCCGTTTCCAGTGGTGGTGGATATGCGTGACGGCACGCGTACGCGCTGTCATCGAAACGTAAGCGGGCATTCTAACGGCCGGGCGCGACGCACTTTCCAATCTGTCGTGGAAAGCAAATCTCTAATTCTGCTAAGCGGCGCGCGTCGCTCGCGTACGCGCCGGATCCGGTGTTAAGATCGCCGTTCAGCCCCTTTCACGGTTCATCCATGTCCGTTGCCCCGCGTTCGCCGTCGATCCTTGCCGCCATCGCGGCAGGCGCGCGCGCGGCCGGGCTGAAACTGAAAAAACGACACCTCGACTGACGGGGGCGTCGCGTCCCGTCAGGCGAATGCCGGACGGGATGCCCGCAGGTCGTTTCTTTCTCCTTGCTCGCACGCCTCGCTCCGGCACCCCGCCGGCGGAACGGTTCCTTCCCACTCCGTTTCCACCATGAGGCTTTGCATGCACACACGTTTCGAAGGTATCTGGCTGCCGCTCGTCACGCCGTTCCACGACGGCGAGGTCGACCACGGCGCGCTCGCGCGGCTCGCGCGTCACTATGCGGCGGCGGGCGTCGCCGGGTTCGTCGCGGGCGCGACGACCGGTGAAGGCGTGCTGCTCGACGCGCGCGAACAGGACGCCGTGTTCGCGACGCTGCGCGATGCGGTGCCCGACCTGCCGATCGTCGTCGGGCTCACCGCGAGCGCGACGCACTTCGCGGCCGCCCGCGCACGCGAACTCGCCGCGCTGCGGCCCGACGGGCTGCTCGTCACGCCGCCCGTCTACGTTCGGCCGACGCAGGACGGGATCCGCCGCCACGTCGAGGCGATCGTCGAGGCGGCCGACCTGCCGGTCCTCGTCTACAACATCCCGTATCGCACCGGCGTGAACGTCGAACTGGAGACGCTGCAGGCGCTCGCGCGCGATCCGCGCGTCGCGGGCATCAAGGAATGCGGCGGGACGCTCGAACGGATGAGCCGGCTCGTGCACGAGACGCCGCTCGCGATCCTCTCCGGCGACGACAACCAGAACTTCGCCGCGCTGTGTGCCGGCGCGCATGGCGCGATCGCCAGCAGCGCGCACGTGCTGCCCGAATGGCACGTGCGCATCCACGCGCTGCTGCGCGACGGCCGGCTCGCCGACGCGCGACGGCTGTCGGTCGCGCTGCAGCCGCTCGTCGCGGCGCTGTTCGCCGAGCCGAATCCGGCGCCGGTGAAGGCGGTGCTGGCTGCGCAGGGGTGGTGCGAGGACGGGCTGCGGTTGCCGTTCGTGCCGGCGAGCGCGGGGTTGCGGGAGAGGCTCGGCAAGCTGTGCGCGGCGCTGGAGGCGTCGGCGCAGACGGTCGCGGCAGCGTAGGATTTCGCTCCGAAAACTGTTTCAGACCGTCAGAATCCGCGACGCGCCATACTGCGCAAGATGGCCGTCGGCGGTGATGAGCAGCATCGGTTCGGACCAGGCCTGTGCGACCAGCAAGCGGTCGAACGGATCGCCATGGTAATGGGGAAGATGACGTACGGCCGCACCGTGTGCGGCCCGAACCGGCAGTTCGCGATATTGGCTCGCGTTCAGTTTGTCGACCAACCGATCCACATCGACGTCCAGCTTCCCTTTCCCGGCCTTGATCGCGACTTCCCAGATGCTCGCGCTGCTGATGAACACTTCGTCGGCTGCGACGATCAGCTTGCGCGCCCGAGCGCTCAACTTCGGATCATTCGCCACCGCCCAGAGAAAGATGTGCGTATCGAACAGCAGCCGCATTACTCACCTTCGAACGCCGCGAGCTCCTCGGCGGAAAGCGGTGCATCGAAATCGTCCGCAATCCAGATCTCGCCCTCGAGGGCGCCGAACGGATGAATCGGCTTGAGCGGCACGAGCCGGACCGACTGCTTGCCGTCCTGCATGATCACGACGCGTTCGCCGGCGATCGCGGCATCGAGAAGCCGCTGAAGATCGAGCGCGGCTTCCGGGACAGTGGCAACTTGCATGATGGCCTCCGTTGAGTGATCCACCATTGTCACGACATTCGCCGCGTCCCTCCAATAGGCCGAACGCCCAGTCGGGCGCAGGCGTGTCGATCGCCATCACGCCGCCAGCGCCCCCGCCTCCCCTCGCGTCGCGTCCCGCACCGCCTGCGTGACGATCCGCGCGAGCCGCTCGACGGTCGGCGTCGCCGACGACGTCCGCCGCAGCAGCATCAGCGGCAGGCCCGGCAGTGCCGGCAGCCCGGACGACGCCGCGTCGAGCACACGCACCGACGCGGGCAGCCCGTAGTGCGAGCGCACGGTCAGCCCGAGGCCGGCCGCCGCCGCCGCCCACAGCCCGGCCAGGCTCGGCGTCGTGAACGCGACGCGCCACGGCACGCCCGCGCGGTCGAGCGCATCGGTCGCCGCGCCGAAGAAGCGGCACGGCCGGTCGAACACGACGAGCGGCAACGGCTCGCCCGATGCGCGCATCGCACGCAGACGCGCGGCGCCGTCGTCGACCGCATCCGCCGGTCCGTCGGCGTCCGGCACGCCGAAACCGCTCGCGCCGCCCGCCGCGATCCACTGCATCGGCACCTGCGCGATCGCGTCGCTGTCGATGCCCGCGCGCGACACCAGCGCCGCCGACGCCGGGTCGCCCCACACGAGCGCGAGATCGAGCTGGTTCGCGTCGAGCCGCTCGAGCAACTCGGCATTGCGCGCGACGCGCGCCTCGATCCTCACCTTCGGATGCGCACGCGCGAAACGCCCGAGCACGTCGGGCAGGATCGCTTCGCCGAAGTCCTCCTGAAGGCCGACCCGCACCCAGCCGTCGAGATTCACGCCGCGCACGGCCGCGGCCGCTTCGTCGTTCAGCTCGATCATCCGCCGCGCATAGCGCAGCATCGCGTCGCCGGCGTCGGTCAGCGCGAGCCCGCGGCCGGCCTTCACGAACAGCGGCGTGCCGGCCTGTTCCTCGAGCTTGCGGATCTGCGCGCTCACCGCCGACGACGAACGCGCGACGCGATCGGCGGCCTTCGCGAAGCTGCCGAGATCCACACCCGCGACCAGGCTGCGCAACGCCGCGACGTCGAAGTTCGGCCGGGCCAGCGTGGCGTCGGGTGCCACGAGCGACGCCTCGCCGTGGGCAGGGTCTTGTCCGGACATCTCAATCATCCCGTTTTATCGAACGATTCATCAAAAACTTTCCGATTTTCAGGATGAATGTAGGTCGCCACACTGGCGATGTCAATTTCCACACGGGCCCTGTCGCCATGGATACCTCCTGCCTAGCATCCCCGTCCCCGTCCTTGCCAGCGCGCGACGCGCGCGGCCCGGCCCATCGCTGGCGCGTGCTCGCGGCCGGCGTCGCCGCGAACATGAGCTTTTCCGCCGCCGCGGCGGGCATTCCGACCACCGCCGTGTGGATGCGCTCGGCCTATCACCTCGACAACGGCGCGCTGGGCCTCGTGCTCGGCGCGCTCGGCTTCGGCGTCGCGCTGTCCGAACTGCCGTGGGGGATCGCCGCCGACCGCTTCGGCGATCGCCGCGTACTGCTCACCGGCCTCGTCGCGACCGCCGCGATGCTGGCGCTGATGGTGGCCACGATCGTCCCGGCCGCGCACGCGGTGCCGCCGCTCATGCGCGTCGTCGCGGCGATGGGCTGCGTCGGCCTGCTCGGAGGCAGCGTGAACGGCTCGAGCGGACGCGCGGTGATGCGCTGGTTCGGCGAGCGCGAACGCGGGCTCGCGATGAGCATCCGCCAGACGGCCGTGCCGCTCGGTGGCGGCGTCGGCGCGGCGCTGCTGCCGTCGCTCGCATCGCATGCGGGCTTTGCCGCGGTGTACGGCGCGCTGATGCTGCTGTGTGCCGGATCGGCCGCGCTCACGTGGCGCTGGCTGCACGAACCGCCCGACACGGCGGCCACCGCGCCCGCCGCCGCGAACCGGGCCGTCGGGCAGCAACCGCCGGCCGCGCCCGCGCGCAGTCCGCTCGCGAGCGGCCGCGTCTGGCGCATCGTGCTCGGCATCGGCGCGCTGTGTGCACCGCAGTTCGCGGTACTCACGTTCGCGACCGTGTTCCTGCACGATTTCGGCCGGCTCGGCCTCGCCGGCATCAGCGCGGCGATGGTCGCGCTGCAGTTGGGCGCGATGGTGATGCGCGTGTGGAGCGGCCGCCATACCGACCGGCACGGCAACCGGCGTGCGTACCTGCGCGGGTCGGTCTGCGTCGCGTCCGGATCGTTCGCGCTGCTCGCGGCCGCGACCGCCGGCAGCCCGCACGTGCCGCTCGCCGCGATCGTCGCGATCCTCGTGTTCGCCGGCATCTGCGTGTCGGCCTGGCACGGCGTCGCATACACCGAACTCGCGACGCTCGCGGGCGCGAACCACGCAGGCACCGCCCTCGGGATGGCGAACACGGTCGTCTATCTCGGGCTGTTCGCGACGCCGCTCGCGATTCCGCCGCTGCTCGCCGTCAGCTCGTGGAGCGTGGTGTGGCTCGCGACCGCGCTGATCGCGGCGGCAACGTACCCGTTGTTTGCCCGCTAGCCAGCAAGCGGGCGCCAGCGGCGACGCCCGTCCTGCCGACCGCATGGCGCGACATTCAGAACTTGTACACGGCCGACAGCATCGCCGAGCGGCCGTCGCCGAACTCGACGGCCGACGATTGCGATGCGTTTCCCACCACCTGCCGCACGCGTTCAACATAGGCGCGATCGAACAGGTTGTCGACGTTCAGCTGGAAGCGCAGCCTGCGGCTCACGTCGTACGACGCCATCAGGTTGTGCACCCAGTACGCGCCGAGCTTGCCGTCGCCTTGCGACGTCACGTTGCGCCGGCCGACGAAGTGCGAACCGTAGCCGACCGTCCAGCCGGCCGGCAACCGATAGGTCGTCCACAGGTTGAACGCGTGCCGCGGCGTGTTGCCGAGCGCCTGTCCGTCGCGGCGCGGCGTGGCCGGTGAACTGAGCGTGACGCTCGCGAGATACGTGTAGTTGGCGAACACGTCCCACTGCGGCGTCACCTTGCCGGCGGCCCCGAGCTCGATGCCGCGAACGCGCTGCCGGCCCACGAGCGCGTAGCTGCCGTCGGCCATGCGTTCGCGTGCGTTGTTCTTTTCGGTCTGGAACAGCGCGCCGTTCAGCGCGACGCCCGCGAGCCCCTCCCATTTCGCACCGAGCTCGAAGCTCTCGTTCTTCTCGGGCGCGAGCGCACCGGTCGCCGCGCTGACGCCGGAGCCGGAGGTCACGAGAAATTCGGCGGACGGGTTGAACGACGTGCCGTACGCGAAATAGGCGCGACCGTTGTCGGTCGGCTTGAACACGAGCCCCGCGCGCGTGCTCAGGTGACGGTCGGAACTGTCCGCGCGCTCGGCGGGCTTGCCGGCCGCGGCCCCTTCCGCCCAGCCGTCGATCCAGTCGTGCCGCAGCCCGACGTCGATGTCCCAGTAGCGGCCGACCGAGATCGTGTCGAACGCGTACAGCGCCTTCACGACCAGCGCGGTGTCCTGGCGGGCACTGTCCTCGCGCTGCGCCGGGCCGCGCCACACGCCGGGCGGCGCCGCGAGCGCAAAGCCGTCGGCCGGGTAGAACCGGTTGAGCCCGTACGAATAGGTCGTGCGGCCGTACGTTTCGCGCGAGATCTCGAAGCCCGTGACGAGCGTATGCCCGACGCCGAACGTCGTGAACGTGCTCGTCACGTTCGTCTGGTTCGCCCACATCGCGGTCGACGCGTCGCGGCCGTAGCCTTGCGGCCCGGCCGGCTTGTAACGCCCGGGCGGCAGCCCTTCGAGGCTCACGCGCGCTCCCGAAATCACCGTATCGCGATTCAGGTGCGCGTAGCGGCTCAGGTTCTGCACCTTCAGGCTGGACGACACGTCGTGCTCGGCCTTCACGGTGACGGCATCCGCAGCGATCCGTTCGCGATCCAGATTGCGCCAGCCGAAATAGCGGTCGCGCGACATGCCGGCCAGCACCTGGCCGTTGTGCGCAGGCAGCCCGTAGTCGGGCAGGTTGTTGTCGTACTGGTGAAAATAGCCGAGCGTGACGCGCGTCGGCGTGCCGACGCCAAACGCGAGCGACGGCGCGACGCCCCAGCGGCGCTTGCGGATGTCGTTGCGGCCCGGCACGTCGTTCACATGCGCCATCGCGTTCAGGCGGAACGCGGCCCGGCCTTCGGTGCCGGGCACCGGCCGGTTCGCATCGAGCGTCACGCGGCGGTAGCCGGACGTACCGAGCATCGTGCCGGCCTCCGTGAGCATGCCGGCTTTCGGCGTCTTGCTGATCAGGTTCACCGAGCCGCCCGTCGTGCCCGCGCCGCCGAATACCGAGTTCGGCCCCTTGATCACCTCGACCGCCTCGATGTTGAACAGGTCGCTGCGATTGTTCTGCGCACTGTCGCGCAACCCGTCGAGCTGCATATTCGCGTTCGCGCCGAAGCCGCGGATATTGAACATGTCGCCCGACCCGCCGCCGCCTTCTCCCGCGTTGAACGTGATGCCCGCGACGTTCGACAGCGCGTCGCGCAGGCTCAGCGCCTGCTGTTCGTCGAGCACCGCGCGCGGCACGACGGTGATCGTCTGCGGCACGTCGAGCAACGGCGTCGCGTATTTGGCGGAACCCGACCGGTCGACGCGCGTACCGGCGTCGCGATTGCCGTGGACGAAGATCGGGCTCAGGTGCGGCGCGTGGCGCGGCTCGTCCTCTTCCGCGCACGCAGGCGCGGCGGCACAGGTCACCATCGCGAACGCAACGGACGCGGTCGCGCGACGCGGCGGCGTCGCGCTCGACAGAATGCAACGACTCATGTTCACTCCACCCCATTAACGAGAATAGTTCTCATTCAATAGAAATGGAGTCGACGTGGCAATTGGACACGTACGAACTTCGGGATCCGAATGAATCGTCGAACGACGCGGGCATGGTGCAGGCCAGCATGACGCAGTGTGGCGTCTCGATCATTCGCACGGAGCGTGCGACAGCTGGCTGCGTGCGGTCTTCGCGTTCAGGAGGCCGCCGACGCTGTACACGCCACCGATGCGCGGCACCGTGAAATGGCAGCCGTTCGTCACACGCGGGCGGCGCAGCACGCCCCACGGCGCCCGCGCATCCGTCAGGCCGCCTCGCGTGCCAGCGCGCGCCGCGCGGCCGGCCGCTCGGCCTCGCGCTGCGCGTGGGCTGTCCACGCCGCATGCTGCGTCATGTCGAGTCCGATCGCGACACCCCAGCGATACAGCACCAACAGGAACGGATCGACGATCGAATGCGCACCCGGTTCAGCCCACGTTCGGCCATCGGCGAGCGCGGCCTCGATCGAGGCGTTCGCGGCTTCGATCGTGCCGCGCCCGTGTGCGCTGACCGCGCCGTGCAGCGCCGGATCGCCGATGAAGCGGCCCGGCCGCCACAACGCGCCGTAGCCGACGCCGTGCACCCAGCCGACCAGCCAGGCGAGCCATTCATGACACCGCGCCTCGCGCAGCGGTTCGCCGAGCGGCAGCAATTGCGCATCCGGATAGCGGTGCGCGAGATACGTGAGGATCGCAGGCGTTTCGGTCAGCACGCTCGGCTCGCCCGGAATCGCGAGCACGGGCACGCGCGCCTTCGCGTTGATCGCCAGATAGGGCGCTGCGAGGTTCTGCTGCTTCTGCACCGAGACGATCTCGACGTCGAACGGCGCGCCGGTTTCCTCCAGCGCGATATGAGCGGCGAGCGAGCAGGCGCCCGGCGAAAGATAGAGACGATATGCGTTCATGGTGTGTGGCCCGACGGCGCTGTGGAAGACGGAACCGAGTGTAGGAACGCATCCCGATGCGCGGCAAACGAAGAATTGTCGTGCTTGAACATTAGTGTTACTAATACCCGCATGCGACGCATCCACCTCCCCCCGCTCCAGACGCTGCGTGCGTTCGAAGCCGCCGTGCGGCTGCAGAGCTTCACGCGCGCGGCCGATGCGCTTGCGCTCACGCAAGGCGCCGTCAGCCAGCACATCCGCGCGCTCGAGGCGCAGCTCGGCTACCCGCTCTTCACGCGCGAACGCAACGGCGCAACGCCAACGCATGCCGCGCATGCGCTCGCGCTACAGGTGCGCCAGGGCCTGAGCGTGCTCGAACGCGCGTTCGAGCCGGCGCTCGCCGTACGCAGCCGCCCGCGTACCTGCGACGTGACGCTGAACGTCAGCGTGCTGCCGAGTGTCGCCGAGCGCTGGCTCGCACCACGCCTGCCGCGCTTCACGGCCGCGCATCCGCACATCGCGATCGCGCTGCACCCGGACGTGGCGCTCGCGCCGCTGCGCAAGCGCGACCGCATCGACGTCGCGCTGCGCTACGGGCCCGGCAGCTGGCCGGGCGTCGTCGCCGAAAAGCTGATGAACGAGACGATCTTCCCGGTCGCGAGCCCCGCGTACCGCAATCGCGACGGCATTGCGCCGCGCGTGCCGGCCGATCTCGTGCGCGCGACGTTGCTGCGCCATCCCGCGCAGCCATGGGAACCGTGGCTCCAGGCTGCGCGGCTCGACCTCACCGAATCCGCTCGCGCGCCGCGTTTCACCGATGCGAATGCGCTGATCGACGCGACGCTGAAAGGGCGCGGCGTCGCACTCGCGCGCCGCTCGCTGATCGAGCCCGAACTCGCGGACGGCACGCTCGTGCGCGTATCGACGGTGCGCGTGACCGACGTGTATGCGCACTACGTCGTATGGCGCCCCGGCCATCCGCAGGAAGCGGCGATCCGCACGTGGCTCGACTGGCTGCGCAGCGAAGCGCGGCGCAGAACGCCGCGCCGCTGACGCTGCGGCTGACGCTCACGCGCGCGTCGGCATCGCCACCTTGTCGAGCGTGATCGGCAGATCGCGCACGCGCACGCCCGTCGCGTGATAGATCGCATTCGCGATCGCCGCCGGCACGCCCGTGATCCCTATTTCGCCGATGCCGCGGATGCCGAGCGGGTTGAAATGCGTGTCGCGTTCGTCGACGAAGCTCACGTCGAGATCGCCGATATCCGCATTCACGGGTACGTGATATTCGGCGAGGTTCGCATTCGTGAAGCGGCCATGCCGCACGTCGAGGAACGAGCCTTCCTCGAGCGCGGTGCCGAGCCCCCACACCATCCCGCCGATCAACTGGCTGCGTGCGGTCTTCGCATTCAGCAGGCTGCCGACGCTGTACACGCCGACGATGCGCGGCACCCGGATCGTGCCGAGTTCGGCATCGACGTGTACTTCGGCGAACACCGCGCCGAACGAATGAGATGCATAGCGCGACTTCTCGTCGCCCGGCTTCGCGGTCGCCTGCGCTTCGAGCGGCCGTCCGCCCGCGCGCGCGATCACCGCGGCGGCCGGATCGCGCCGCGACGGCTCGCCGCGATGCACGAGCCAGCCGTCGTCGACCGTCACGTCGTCCGCCGCGACGCCGTGCAGCGGCGAGCCCGAATCGGCGATCGCCAGCGCGATCAGCATCGCGCGCGCCCGCAGCGCGGCGTCGCGCACGGCCGGCGCGACGCTCGCCGCCGATTGCGAGCCGCCCGACACCGGCGCGCGCGGCAGGCTCGAATCGCCGAGCACGAAGCGCACGTTCTGCGGCGCGAAGCCGAGCGCGTCGGCGGCGACCTGCGTCATGACCGTGTAGGTGCCGGTGCCGATGTCCTGCGTGCCCGACGCGACTTCGGCCGTGCCGTCCGGCAGGATGCGCGCACGCGCAGACGCCTCGCTGCGATTCGCCGGATACGTCGCGGCGGCCATCCCGAGACCGACCAGCGTGTCGCCGTCGCGCATCGTGCGCGGCCCGCCGGTGCGCCGCGACCAGCCGAAGCGTTGCGCGCCGGCCTGGTAGCACTCGCGCAGCTTGTTGCTCGACCACGGCTTGCCGTCCTCCGGATCGACTTCCGCGTAATTCGCGAGCCGCAGCGCGACCGGATCCATGCCGAGCCGCCACGCGAGCTCGTCCATCGCCGATTCCAGCGCGAACGAACCGGACGCCTCGCCGGGCGCGCGCATGAACGTCGGCGTGCCGACGTTCAGCGACACGATCCGGTGCGTGGTCGCGTGGTTCGGCACCGCATACATGATCCGCGACGGCATCCCGCACATCTCCGTCCAGTCCTCGAACGTCGACGTGGTGACGATCGAGTCGTGGCGCAGCGCGGTCAGCGTGCCGTCGGCGCGCGCGGCCAGCACGACGCGCTGCTCGGTGAACGGGCGGCCGCCGACCGGGCCGAACATCTGCGGCCGCGTCAGCGCAAGGCGCACCGGGCGGCCCACCTGGCGCGCGGCCATCGCGCACAACGACACGTGCGACCACGACGATCCCTTGCAGCCGAAGCCGCCGCCGAGGAACGGCGAGATCACGCGCACCTGCTCCGGCGCGATGCCGAACACCGCGGCCACCGCCGTGCTGGCGCCCGACACGCCCTGCGTCGCGTCGTGCAGCGTGAGCGTCGGGCCGTCCCAGTGCGCCATCGTCGCGTGCGGCTCGAGCGGATTGTGATGCTGCATCGGCGTCGTGTAGGTGGCGTCGATGCGCACCGCGCCCTCGCGCAGGCCCGCATCGAGGTCGCCGCGCTGCGTGTCCATCGCGCGCCCCTGCTGCTTCGGCGGCACGCGCGCGCCGCGCTTCGCGCGCGCGAAATCGAGCGTGGCAACGCTCGCGCGATAGCGCACCTGCACGGCATTCGCGGCGTCGGTCGCCTGCTCGAGCGTTTCGGCGACGACGACCGCGACAGGTTCGTTGCTGTAGCGCACCGTGTCGTCCTGCAACAGCGTGAGCCGGCGCCCGGCCGGCGGCGACAGCGGCGTGCGGCCGCCGTTGGGCAACCGCATCGCGTTCTCGTGCGTCATCACGAGCAGCACGCCGGGCATCGCGCGTGCGCGTGCCGCGTCAATCGATTCGATGCGCCCCGCTGCGATCGTGCTCGTCACGAGCACCGCGTGCGCGAGGCGCGTATCGGCGAATTCGGCCGCATAGCGCGCGCCGCCCGTCACTTTGAGTACGCCGTCGACACGGTCGAGCGGCTGTCCGGTCACCGTGTTCATGCCGCATCTCCCGTCGTGCCAGCGGCCGCATGCACCGCACGGACGATCGCGCGCTGCGCGAGCGCGACCTTGAATCGATTGCCGTCGAGCGGCCGCGCGTCGCGCAACGCGAGCGCAGCCGCCTCGCGCAGCGCCGCATCCGTCGGCGCGCGGCCGACGAGATGCCGTTCCGCGGCCGTCGCGCGCAGCGGCTTGTGCGCCACGCCGCCGAGCGCGATGCGCGCCTCCGTCACCTGCGCACCGTCCAGCCGCAACGCGGCGGCCACCGCGACCAGCGCGAACGCGTAACTCGCGCGGTCGCGCACCTTCAGGTAGTGCGCATGGTCCGCAAAGCGCGGCGGCGGCAGATCCACCGACGTAATCAGTTCGCCCGGTTCGAGCGTCGTGTCGAGGTCGGGCCGATCGCCGGGCAACCGGTGAAACGACGCGAACGGAATCTGCCGCGCGCCGCGTGGGCCGCTCACCTGTACGACCGCGTCGAGCGCCGCGAGCGCGACGCTCATGTCCGACGGGTTCACCGCGACGCACTGCTGGCTGGCGCCGAGAATCGCGTGCATCCGGTTGTGCCCGCCGATCGCCGCGCAGCCGCTGCCCGGCTCGCGCTTGTTGCATTGCGCGAACGCGGGATCGTAGAAATACGGGCAGCGCGTGCGCTGCATCAGGTTGCCGCCGACGGTCGCCATGTTGCGCAATTGCGCGGACGCGCCGGCGAGCAGCGCCTGCGACAGCAGCGGATAGTCCGCGCGGATACGCGGATGAGCGGCCGCATCGCTGTTGCGCACGAGCGCACCGATACGCAGTCCGCCATCCGGCAACGCGTCGACCGTATCGAGGCCCGCGATGCGCGTGATGTCGATGAGCGTGACGGGCCGCGCGACGCCGCCCTTCATCAGGTCCAGCAGGTTCGTGCCGCCGCCGATGAAGGCCGCGCCCGGCCGCTGCGCCGCCCGCACGGCGCCCGCGACGTCGGTTGCCCGTTCGTAGGAGATCGCTTCCATGGCCGGGTCCTCCCGCGCTAGCCGTTCGCCGCGTGCGCGGCGCGCACGGCGGCGACGATGTTCGGGTACGCACCGCAGCGGCACAGATTGCCGCTCATGCGCTCGCGGATCTCGGCGTCCGACAGTTGTGCGGGCCGGCGTCGCACGTCGTCGGTGACGGCGCTCGCCGCGCCCGCCGAAAACTCGTCGAGCAGCGCGGTCGCAGAACACAGCTGGCCGGGCGTGCAGTAGCCGCACTGGAATGCATCGTGATCGACGAACGCACGCTGCATCGGGCTCAGCACGCCGCCGCGCGCGAGCCCCTCGACGGTCGTGATCCGCTCGCCTTCGTGCATCACCGCGAGCGTCAGGCACGCGTTGATGCGCCGCCCGTCGACGAGCACCGTGCACGCGCCGCATTGCCCGCGGTCGCAGCCTTTCTTGGTGCCGGTGAGGCCCGCGTATTCGCGCAGCGCGTCGAGCAGCGTGACGCGCGGTTCGAGCTGCAGCGTGTATTCGCGCCCGTTGATGTCGAGCCGCACGGGCCGCGCCGGGACCGTATCGCGATGCGTCGCCGCAGGCGTGGATGTCATGTGCGGCGGCTGCGGATGAACGTGCGATGCGGCGCCGACGGTCGCGGCCGCCGCCGCCGATTGCAGAAAGCGGCGCCGTGCGGCGCTGGACGGCGTATCGTGCGGCAACGGCGGCGACGCCGCATGGCCGGCCGCGAGCGGCGACGGGGCAGCATCGCTCGCGGGTCCGGTGGACGGGGGGATGGGTCGATCGCTGGACATGGCTTCTGCTCGCTCCCTGGTTGATGGATGCGGATACGCCGCCCGTGCCCGGTTGGCCGCGCGGGACAGCGCGTGCATCGGCGCTGCGAGCAATTCCGGTGCCGCAAGCCGACACGGGTCTTCGCCTGCGCCGGGCAGATTGCGTTCATGCGTTGCGAACGGACCGCACGCAGGTATCGGTTACCGCTCCTGTCACGTGCGTGCCGCTACGCTGGCGCGTGGCTGACCGCCGGCTGTCGATGCGGTAAAAAACACGCATTCGGCAGTGGCGCTGGCGACACATCGACCGACGCTGGCCAAAGGCGTCCGCACCGCCGTGCACGACACGTCGCATCGCGTACATGGTTCGTCGCGTTGCACGCGCGTGTAAATGCGCGCGGCCACTACATCCGCCATGAAAATTCGGCGGGTCGACCCGGCTCCGCCGCCGTGAAAGCATATGGTCAGCATCACGAAAGCCGTTCGCGATCACGCGCCGGTCGCAAACGATTCACCGAATCGTCGCATCGCACGGGCATACTCGAAAACGTTTCCCGATCCGCCTGCCAGGAGAGAAGTGATGCGTCGTGTTGCCCTCGTCGTCGTTCTATGTGCCGCCGCCTTCGCCGCCGCCTGCAGCGACGACGCGCCGCACGACGCGCACGCAACCGACGCCTCGCAACAGGCCGGCGCATCGTCCGGCGCCGCGAGCGCGTTCAACAGCGCTGCCGGTGCGAGCACCGCCGCGTCCGATGCCGCGCCGCTCGCGCCGCCCGTCGTCCACTACCCGCCCGACGATGACGACGACGCGAAGCCCGCGACGAACGCGGGCGCGTCCGCCATCGCCGCGTCGTCGCCGCACTGATCCCGCCGTTCCTGTTGGTGTCCCCAGTCCCCGATCGCAGAACCGAGGTGAAATAACATGACGTCATCCAGCCGCCGCCGTTTCCTGCATACCGTCGCACAGTCGGCGGGCGCGGCCGTCGCGCTCAACGCGTTCCCCGAATCGATCCGCCGCGCGCTCGCGATTCCGGCCGCGCGCGGCACCGGCACGATCCGCGATGTCCAGCACATCGTCGTGTTCATGCAGGAGAACCGCTCGTTCGACCATTACTTCGGACACCTGCGCGGCGTGCGCGGCTACAACGACCGCTTCCCGATTCCGCTGCCGAACGGCAAGCCGGTGTGGTACCAGCCGTCGAAGGAAGACCCGGCGAAGCCCGTGCTGCCGTTCCGGCTCGACACGAAGACGACCAGCGCGCAGTGCCTGGGCGCGCTCGACCACTCGTGGGCGAAGACCCACGCGGCGATCGACGGCGGCCGCTACGACCAGTGGCCCGCGAACAAGACCGACATGACGATGGGCTATCACGTGCGCGAGGACATCCCGTTCCATTACGCGCTCGCCGATGCGTTCACCGTGTGCGACAACTACTTCTGCTCGCTGCCGGGGCCGACCCACCCGAACCGTTCGTACCTGATGACGGGCACGGTCGACCCGACCGGCAAGTTCGGCGGCCCGCTGCTCGACAACGCCGACTACGTCGACGGCGACCTGCCGCCCGCGTACCAGCTGCTGTCGTGGACGACCTTCCCCGAACGGCTCGAGGCGCGCGGCGTGTCGTGGCAGATCTACCAGCAGGGGCTCACGTGGGCCGACCCGTACAACGGCAACTACGGCACGAACATCCTGCAGAACTTCACGAACTTCATCAACGCGAAGCCGGGCTCGTCGCTGTACCAGCGCGCGCAGACGGTGCGCACGCTCGACAACCTGAAGGACGACGTGATCAACGACCGGCTGCCGCAGGTGTCGTGGCTGCTGCCGCCCGCCGTGTTCTCCGAGCATCCGAAATACACGCCCGCGTACGGCGCGAACTACACGTCGCAGATCCTCGACGCGCTGACGTCGAACCCGGACGTGTGGGCGAAGACGGTGCTGTTCATCATGTACGACGAAAACGACGGCTTCTTCGATCACGTCGTGCCGCCGCAGCCGCCGACCTCGGCCGCGCAGGGCGCATCGACCGTGACCACCGACGGCGAGCTGCATACGGTCGTGAATCCCGGCCGCGGCGGCAGCTACACGGCCGACGGGCTGCCGTACGGCCTCGGGCCGCGCGTGCCGATGACGGTCGTGTCGCCGTGGTCGAAGGGCGGCTTCGTGTGCTCGCAGGTATTCGACCACACGTCGGTGATCCGCTTCATCGGCGAGCGCTTCGGCGTCGACGAGCCGAACATCACGCCGTGGCGCCGGACCGTCTGCGGCGACCTCACCGCCGCGTTCGACTTCCGCTCGTCCGACGCGACGTTCCCGACGCTGCCCGATACGAGCCAGTACCGCTCGATCGCCGACCAGCAATGCACGTCGCAACCCGCGCCGAGCGTGCCCGCGACGCCGTCGCCGATCGACCCGCAGGAACCGGGCGTGCGCCCGGCGCGTGCGCTGCCGTACGAACTGCACGTGAACGCGAGCCTCTACGGCGGCAACACGCTGCGCATCGAGTTCGCGAACCGCGGCAACCAGGGCGCGCACTTCCAGGTGTACGCGACCAACCGCACCGACGGCCCGTGGCGCTACACGGTCGGCGCGCGCCGCGTGCTGCACGCGGACTTCGACCTGACGGAGACGAACGGCGCGTATGCGTTCTCGGTGTACGGGCCGAACGGCTTCGTGCGGATGTTCGCGGGCAACGTGTCGGCCGCGACGGCGCGCCGGCGCAACCAGGCGCAGCCGGAGGTGAAAGCCGGCTACGACATCGCGAACGGCAACCTGTACCTGAAGCTGCGCAACCACGGCAGCGGTCACGTGACGCTGACGCTGACCGACAACGCGTACGGCACGCCCGCGCGCCAGGTGACCCTGCACGGCGGCGACGAACGCGTCGAGCAATGGGCGCTCGCGTCGAGCCACCACTGGTATGACGTGACGGTGAGCGACGGCGTGAACGGCACGTTCTTGCGCCGCTTCGCGGGCCACGTCGAGAACGGCCGGTCGAGCTACTCGGATCCGGCCGCGGTGCGCCCGGTCTCCGCGTCGTAAGCGCGGCGGCACGACGGTGCGCGGCGTCCGCCGCGCGGCGCGTGCCGTCGAATCTCAGATCGCGTGCGCGAGCGCGCGCTCGACGGGTGCGACGTCGAAGCCGTCGTCCGCGTCGCGAAAGCGCAGCGGCGCCGCGCAGTGCACCAGCGTGTCGATGAAGTACTTCGCGCGCGGCCACGGCCCGAAGCCGGCCGCGGTGTTGATGTGGCCCGCGTCGCCGAGGTTCACGAATGCGCTGCCGAGCCGCTGCGCGAGCGTGCGCGCATCGGCGAGCGGCATCCACGGGTCGGTTTCGCTGCCGATCACGATCGACGGCACCGCGAGCCGGCGCGCGTCGAACGGCCCGGCGAACGTGAATTTCTTCGGACTGGCGGGCGCGACGAGCAGCACGCCCGCGACGTCGGCCGCCTGCGGCCATTGCACGAGCGCATGCGCGGCCGCGAGGCAGCCGAAGCTGTGCGCGGCCAGCACGAACGGGCCGCGCTCGCGTTCGAGCAGCACGCGCACGGACTGCGCCCAGCGCGCGAGATCGGGGGCGTCCCAGTCGGCCTGCTCGACCCGCAGCGAACGCGGGAACTGCCGCTCCAGCCAGGTCTGCCAGTGGGCGCCTTCGCTGCCGTGCAGGCCCGGAACGGTCACGAGCCGCGGCGGCCACGCCGATTTGCTGCATGCGCGCATGATTGCCCTCGCTTGCTTTGCTTGGAGACGAGGTTCGATTGTGGCGTGGCGTGCGCGGCGGCCGAACCAATATTTTGTGCTTTGCTTTTGCGCGGGACGGTAGCCGGGCGACCGCCGGCGCGGGCCCCGCGGTGCGGGCCGGCAGCCTCGCGGCGGCGCAATGCGCCGCGAAACCGTAGAATGTGGGCTTCCCGCTTGCCTTGCATCGGATCGAACCGGGGCGCCCCGCGCCGGTTCCGATCGACAGGAGACGCCCGATGTCCGCTACGCCCGCCGGCGCGCTGCGCCCGTTCCATCTCGCCTTCCCCGTGTCGAGCCTCGCCGGCGCGCGCGCGTTCTACGGCGGCCTGCTCGGCTGCCCCGAGGGCCGCAGCTCCGAGCACTGGGTCGATTTCGACTTCTTCGGCCATCAGCTCGTCGCGCACCTCGCGCCGGACGAAACCGGCAAAAGCGCGGTGAACCCGGTCGACGGCGACGACGTGCCCGTGCGCCATTTCGGCGTCGTGCTGTCGATGGACGAATGGCATGCGCTCGCCGACAAACTGAAGGCCGCGCATACGCGCTTCGTGATCGAGCCGCATATCCGCTTCAAGGGCGAGGTCGGCGAGCAGGCGACGATGTTCTTCCTCGATCCGTGCGGCAACGCGCTCGAGTTCAAGGCGTTCGCCGACATCGGCCAGTTGTTCGCGAAGTAAGCGCATGAAGATCCTGTTCTACTCGCCGCACCAGGAAGCCGGCGCCTGGCGCGACGCGATCGCGCAGGCGCTGCCCGAGGCCGAGCTGCGCGCGTGGCAGCCGGGCGACACGGCTGCCGCCGACTACGCGCTCGTGTGGCGCGCGCCGCGCGAGCTGTTCGCGCCGCGCGACGGCCTGCGCGCGATCTTCAACCTCGGCGCGGGTGTCGATGCGCTGCTCGCGCTCGATCGCGCGCATCCCGGCACGCTGCCGCGCGACGTGCCGCTGGTGCGCCTCGAGGATTCGGGCATGGCGCGGCAGATGATCGAATACGTGACGCACGCGGTGCTGCGCTACCTGCGCCGCTTCGACGAATACGACGCGTTGCAGCGCGAGCGCCGCTGGCAGGTGCTGGAGCCGCATCCGCGCGCGAGCTTCACCGTCGCAGTGCTGGGCCTCGGCGTGCTCGGCGCGCAGGTCGCGCAGGCGCTCGCGGCGCTCGGCCTGCCGGTGCGCGGCTACAGCCGCAGCCCGAAACGGCTCGACGGCGTCGCGACCTTCGCGGGCGACGACGCGTTCGACGCGTGCGTCGACGGCGCGAAGGTGCTCGTCAACCTGCTGCCGAGCACGCACGATACCGACGGGATCCTGTCGGCGCGGACCTTCGCGAAGCTGGCGCCGGGCGCATACCTGGTGAACGTCGCACGCGGCGCGCATCTCGTCGAAGCCGACCTGCTCGACGCGCTCGCGAGCGGCCAGGTCGCCGCCGCGACGCTCGACGTGTTCCAGCACGAGCCGCTGCCGGTCGACCACCCGTTCTGGCACGCGCCGCGCATCACGATCACGCCGCACAGCTCGGCCGAAACGCTGCGCGACGAAGCCGTCGAGCAGATCGCCGGCAAGATCCGCGCGCTCGAGCGCGGCGAGCGCGTCGGCGGCATCGTCGACTACGCGCGCGGCTACTGAATTCCACCTACACGAGACCGGAGACAACCATGACGTTCCCCACCGCCGTCAAGATCGTCGAAGTCGGCCCGCGCGACGGGCTGCAGAACGAAAAGACCTTCGTACCGACCGACGTGAAGATCGCGCTCGTCGACCGGCTGTCGCGCGCCGGCTTCCGCAATGTCGAGGCCGCATCGTTCGTGTCGCCGAAATGGGTGCCGCAGATGGCCGACGGCGCCGACGTGATGGCCGGCATCGAGCGCCGCCCGGGCACCGTGTATTCGGTGCTCACGCCGAACCTGAAAGGCTTCGAGAACGCGCTCGCCGCACGCGCCGACGAAGTGGTGATCTTCGGCGCGGCGAGCGAGGCGTTCTCGCAGCGCAACATCAACTGCAGCATCGCGGAGAGCATCGCGCGCTTCGAGCCGGTTGCGAAGGCCGCGAAGGATGCCGGCCTGCGGCTGCGCGGCAGCGTGTCGTGCACGCTCGGCTGCCCGTACCAGGGCGAGGTGCCGGTCGCGTCGGTCGTCGACGTCGTCGAACGCTTCGCCGCGCTCGGCTGCGACGAGATCGACATCGCCGACACCATCGGCGTCGGCACGCCGACGCGCACGCGCGAAGTGCTGGCGGCCGTCACGCGCGTGTTCCCGCGCGAACGGCTGTCGGGCCACTTCCACGACACCTACGGCCAGGCGCTCGCGAACATCTACGCGGCGCTGTTCGAAGGGATCGAGATCTTCCACGCGTCGGTCGCCGGCCTCGGCGGCTGCCCGTACGCGAAGGGCGCGACCGGCAACGTCGCGACCGAGGACGTGCTGTACCTGATGCAGGGCCTCGGCATCGACACCGGCATCGATCTCGCGCAGGTGGTCGCCGCCGGCGACTTCATCTCGAACGCGATCGGCCGCGCGAACGTGTCGCGCGCCGGTCGCGCGCTGCTCGCCAAGGCGCAGAGCGCGGCCGACGCGCCGAGCTGCGCGTGACCCCGACACTCACCGGACTCCCCATGACGACACCCGCTTCATTCGACTCTCTCCCCGATTCCGCGCGACGCGTCGCGCTGCTGCTGCGCGAACGCGGGCATGCGAAAGGGATCGTGATGCTCGCCGAAACCGGCAAGACCTCCGCCGAAGCCGCGGCCGGGCTCGGCTGCTCGGTCGCGCAGATCGCGAAGTCGATCCTGTTTCGCCGCGAATCCGACGGCCTGCCGGTGCTCGTCGTCGCGAGCGGCGTGAATCGCGTCGACGAGAAGAAGGTCGCCGCCCAGGTCGGCGCGGTCGGCCGCGCCGATGCGAAGTTCGTGCGCGACCATACCGGCTACGCGATCGGCGGCGTGTGCCCGATCGGCCATCTCGTCGAACCGGTCACGCTGATCGACGCCGACCTGCTCGAGCTCGACAGCCTGTGGGCGGCCGCCGGCCATCCGCACGCGGTGTTCAACCTGTCGCCGCAGGAACTCGTCGCGCTGACGGGTGCGCCGGTCGCCGACGTCGCATTGCGTAACGACGCATGAGCGACGTGCCGGTACCGGTCGGCACGGTCGCCTCGCCGTGCACCGACGTCTGCAGGATCGATCCGCGCACCGACTGGTGCGCGGGCTGCCTGCGCACGCGTGACGAGATCAAGGGATGGCGCGCGTCGGACGACGACGCGAGACGCGAGTTGCTCGCGCGGCTCGACGCGCGGCGGCGCCTGCTCGCGCGGAGCGGCGCATAAAAAAATGCCGTTCGGCCTGCTTGGCGAACGGCATGAGATCGGAATCCTGTGAACGTGATCAACGTCACAGCCGCATCATACGAGCGACGCTGCAGCGTCGCATCGGGTGTTTCCCTACAACTCCTTACGGCCTGTCTGGCGCGCAATCCGGGTGCCCGGAGGCGACGCCCACGGGCTTGGCGGCAAGCGCAGCGGCAAGCCGAATCGCACAACCGTTTCAGTTGCCGACCGCCGCGCGACGCGCGGGCACGATGCGCCAGCCGAGGTTCACGCCGGCCGCCGCGAGCAGGATCAGCAACGCGCCGAGCACCTGCGTCCACGCGAGCGTCTGCCCGAACGCGACGCGATCGACGATGATCGCGACGACCGGATAGACGAACGACAGCGCGCCCGTCATCGCGACCGGCAGCTTCTGGATCGCGCCGTACAGCAGCACGTACATCAGGCCGGTGTTGACGACGCCGAGCACGACGAGATCGAGCCACTGCGCGGCCGTCGCCGGCAGCGTGTCGAAGTGCGCGAACGGTGCGAGCAGCACGATGCCGAGGCCGGCCTGCAGCAGCGCGAGCAGATGCGGCGGCGTGCCCTTCAGGTGCTTCGTGACGATCGACGACACCGCGTACAGGAACGCCGCGCCGAGCGACAGCGCGACGCCTTCGAGATATTCGCCGGGCACCGCGAGCACGGCCGGCTCGACCCGCACCACGCAGACGAGCCCGATGAACGCGAGCGCGAGCCACGCGATCGTCGACGCGCTGATCCGTTCGCGGAACACGAGCGCGCCGAGCGCGACGAGCATGAACGGCTGCGTGTTGTAGACGGCGGTCGCCATCGAGATCGACGCGCGCGAATACGCGGCGAACAGCAGCAGCCAGTTCGCGACGATCGCGACGCTGCCAAGCGTCGCGAGCGCGAGCATGCGTGGCGAGAACAGCGCGCGGCGCAGCAAGCCGAGCGCCGCGCAGACGATCGCGAGCGTCGCGGCGCCGAACAGGCAGCGGAAGAACACGACATTGGCGAGCGGTTGCTGCGACGACATCACGAGCCAGCCGATCGTGCCGGACATCAGCATCGCGACGACCATCTCGGCGGCACCGCGGCGGATTTCGTTCGAGGCCATCATGGACTCCGTTTGGCGAGAGAAGATGACTTCGATTCTAGAAACTTGCTTTCCGTGCATCCACGGCTAAACTGAAGCGAAACGACCGATTCACCTTCGAAAGCAAAGCGATCATGTCGAAACGCCTTTCCCCGCCCGCCGTCGCGTCGCTGGACGCGACCGACCGCGCGATCCTCGCGGCGCTCGCCGAGGATGCGCGCATCGCCACCAGCGAGCTGGCGCGGCAGATCGGGCTGTCGGCGCCCGCGACCGCCGATCGCGTGCGGCGGCTCGAGGCGCAGGGCGTGATCGCGGGCTTCACCGTCGAGCTCGACCCGCGCGCGCTCGGCTACACGCTGCAGGCGATCGTCCGCGTGAAGCCGCTGCCGGGGCAGCTGCATCTGGTCGAGGAGGTGCTGCGGCGGATTCCGGAATTCGTCGAATGCGACAAGGTGACCGGCGAGGACTGCTTCATCTGCCGGCTCTACCTGCGCACGATCGAGCACCTCGACGACATCCTGTCGAAGGTGACGGAGCGCGCGGAAACGAGCACGGCGATCGTGAAATCGACGCCCGTGCCGCGCCGCCTGCCGCCGCTGGTCGAAGACGACACCGCGCGCCGCTGATCCTCGAACGCTGGCGGTCGACGCACAGCAAACGCCGCGAGCCGCGGCCGGCACCGCTCACGCGGCCGCGTCGCGCGCTTCGAAGAACGCGAGCAGCTCGTCGATCAGCGCGACGGGCGCCTCTTCCGGAATGTAGTGCCCGCAATCGAGCGCGCGGCCGCTGACGTCGCGCGCGACGCGCCGCCATTCGTCGAGCGGATCGAAGCAGCGGCCGACGATCCCGTGCTCGCCCCACAGCACGCGCAGCGGGCACGCGACCTTGTTGCCGCGCTCGAGATCCGCGCGGTCGTGTTCGAGATCGATCGTCGCCGACGCGCGGTAGTCCTCGCACATCGCATGCACGGCGCCCGGCTGCGCGAGCGCGGCGCGATACGCGGCGAGCGCCTCCGGCGCGAACGGCGCGAGCCCGGCCGAGCGGTTGCCCATCACGCGCTCGATGTACGCATCGGTGCGGCCTTCGATCAGCGTTTCGGGCAGCGGCGCCGGCTGGATCAGGAAGAACCAGTGGAAATACGCGGTCGCGAACGCACGGTCGGTCTGCTCGTACATCGCGAGCGTCGGCGCGATGTCGAGCAGCATCATCCGCTCGACGGCCGCCGGATGATCGAGCGCGAGGCGGTGCGCGACGCGCGCGCCGCGATCGTGCGCGCACACATGGAATTGCTCGAAACCGAAATGGCGCATCACGGCGACCTGGTCGGCCGCCATCGCGCGTTTCGAATACGGCGCATGCCGCGCGTCGCTCGGCGGCTTGCCCGACGCGCCGTAGCCGCGCAGGTCGGTCGCGATCACCGTGAAGTGATTCGCCAGCGTCGCGGCGACGCGATGCCAGATCATGTGGGTCTGCGGGTGGCCGTGCAGCAGCAGAAGCGGCGGCCCCGCGCCTCCTTTGACACCGAAGATGTCGGTGTCCTGCACCGTCACGTGAAACGGAGCAAACGCCTCAAACGACATGGTTTGTTTCTCGTAGGTTTGTTATGGCGGATATTGTAGGAGCGCCCGGCCGGCTGCTGCGCGCGCCAGATGCCCGAATACGTAGAAAGAGAACACTCACTCGATTGTCGCCACGCCGCGCGGTTTGTTAAGCTCGCGCAGAATCGCACGACCGTTCGTATTAATATGAACGCGCGGCTGTACCGCTACACTCGAAGCACCGTTCGACCGCCAAGCATGCATGCCGGCGTCGGCGCGCCCGCGCCGGGCCCGGCCGCCCCTCGAGACTGGAGACATCACATGGCATTGCCCGCCGTCCTGCAGAACCTGACGCTGCCCGTCATCGCGTCGCCGATGTTCATCGTCAGCTACCCCGAACTCGTGCTCGCGCAATGCAAGGCGGGTATCGTCGGATCATTTCCCGCGCTCAACGCCCGTCCGGCCGAACTGCTCGACGAATGGCTCACGCAGATCCAGTCCGAACTCGCCGACCACAAGGCGAAGCACCCGGACGCGGTGATCGGCCCGATCGCGGTCAACCAGATCGTCCACCAGTCGAACGTCCGGCTCGAGCACGACGTGCGCGTGTGCGTCGAGCACAAGGTGCCGATCTTCATCACGAGCCTGCGCGCGCCGGCGCGCGAGATCGTCGACGCGGTGCACAGCTACGGTGGCATCGTGCTGCACGACGTGATCAACCTGCGCCACGCGCAGAAGGCGCTCGAAGCGGGCGTCGACGGGCTGATCCTCGTCGCGGCCGGCGCCGGCGGCCACGCGGGCACGACGTCGCCGTTCGCGCTCGTGGGCGAAGTGCGCAAGATGTTCGACGGCCCGATCGTGCTGTCCGGCGCGATCGCCAACGGCGGCTCGATCCTCGCCGCGCAGGCGATGGGCGCCGACTTCGCGTACATGGGCACGCGCTTCATCGCGACGCAGGAAGCGCACGCGGTCGAGGACTACAAGCACGCGATCCTCAACGCGAAATCGTCCGACATCGTCTACACGAACCTCTTCACCGGCGTGCACGGCAACTACATCCGCGAGAGCATCGAGAAGGCCGGCCTCGATCCGGACGCACTGCCGGAATCGGACAAGTCGAAGATGAATTTCGGCGGCGACAAGGCGAAGGCGTGGAAGGACATCTGGGGTGCCGGCCAGGGTGTCGGCCTGATGGACGACCTGCCGAGCGTCGGCGCGCTCGTCGAGCGCCTGAAGCGCGAGTACGACGACGCGAAGGCACGACTCGGCATCGCGCGCTGACGCGGGCGGCGGGTTGCGCCACCGGCGCGCACGACGTCGGACCAAACAAAAAAGCGCGAACCGCAACGGCTCGCGCTTTTTTCATGTCCGCCACGCGGGCGGCCGGCGCCGGTCAGCCCGCGCGCTTGATCCGCGTGATCGGCAGCACGCGCAGGCGCGACTCGATCGACGGGCACAGCGACTGCCCTTCGAATCGTGCCGCGAGGAAGTCGACGAACGAGCGCACCTTCGCGGACACGTGGCGACGGCTCGCGTACACCGCATAGATCGGCGCCTCGTGCGGCGGAACGGCGTCGAGCAACACCGGCACGAGCCGGCCGGATTCGATGTCGTCGCCGACCACCTCGGTGCCGAGCAGCGCGATGCCCGCGCCCGCGAGCACGGCCGCGCGCAGCCCCTCGAGATGGTTCACGATCAGGTTGCCGTTCAGGTTCACGCGCGACGCGGCGGCCGCGTCGATCACCAGCGAATCGAGCATCGTCGAATTCGAATCGCGACGCAGGTAGTTGTGATGCGCGAGATCGGCAATCGTCTGGGGCGTGCCGTGCTTGTCGAGATACTCGGGCGACGCGACCAGCAGGATGTGCGCGGTCGCGATCTGCCGCGCGACCAGCGACGACGATTTCAGCCCGTTCGGCGCCGCGCGCACCGCGACGTCGTAGCCTTCCTCGATCAGGTCGACCACGCGATCGGACAGCGTCACGTCGACGGTTACGTCCGGGAACCGACCCGCATAATCGGTGACGGCCTGCATCACGTGCCGCAATCCGAACGCGGACAGCGACGTCACGCGCAGGCGGCCCTGCGGCACCACGCTCGCGGCGCCGACCGCCTGTCCGGCTTCGTCGAGTTCCGACAGCGCCTGCACGAGGCGCTCATAGTATTCGCGTCCCGCCTCGGTCGGCGCGACACGTCGTGTCGTGCGATGCAGCAGCCGCGCGCCGAGCTGCTGCTCGAGATGCATCACGTGCTTGCTCGCCATCGCGGCCGACATCTGCATGCGCTCGGCCGCGCCGACGAAGCTGCCCACTTCGACGACGTAGCGAAACACATTCATGCTGACGAGGGTATCCATCGAACTAGCTCGCAATTCCTGGGAATTATGCAATTACGAGATAGGGTAACAAAGGCGAGGAAACAAAAAGGTCAACAAAGGCAAAACGGCGCCGCGAATAGCGGCGCCGTTTTTTCGGGGCGCAATGCCGGCACATGCGACGCGCGTTGTGTGCGCGTCCGAACCGACGAATCGTCAGAACTTCGCGCGGATGCCTGCGCCGAACGTATTGCCGCTCGACAGGCCGCTGATGTGGTCGTTCATGTACGCAACGTAGACGTCGGTGCGCTTGGACAACGGATAGTCGTAGCCGACGGCCCAGGTCTGGCGCGTCTGGTCGAGGCCGCCGCCGTCGCGCGAGTACGCGTACGACGCCATCGCGTTGCCGACGCCGAGCGGCACCGACACGCCGCCCTGCGCGGTGTTCACGTGCCAGCTGCCGGCGACCTGGTCGTTCTTCGTATACATGTACTGGCCGAACAGCTTCACGTATTTCAGGTCGTAGGTCGCGCCGACCAGCCCGATGCCCTGGCTCTTCATGCCGGTCACGAGCGAGCTCAGGTCCTGCGGGCCGTTGTTGAAGTTCACGTACTGGTAGACGGCGGTCGCCGCGAACGGGCCGTTCGCGTAGTTGAACTGCGCGCTCCACTTCTTCGAGCGGTTGTCGCCGGCCGTGTTGCCGAGCGCGTACATCGCCGCGAAATTCAGGCCCCCGAACGAAGGCGACGTGTAGGACAGCGCGTTGTTCCAGCCCGAATCGCCGACCGCGCCCTGGTCGCTCGGATAGGTCGGGAACGTGCCGAGGCCCAGGAACACGTGGTACACCATCGGCGAGAAGGTGTACGAATCGTAGAACGGGTTGAACAGGATCGTCGACAGGAACAGGTGCGTCGTCAGGCGGCCCGCCGTCACCGTGCCGTACGGCGAGCTGACGCCGACGTATGCGTTGCGCGCGAAGAACGTGTCGCCCTGGAAGCGGCCGAACTGGCCGTTCTGCGCACGGAAGAAGCTCTCCAGCGTGAAGATCGCCTTGTAGCCGTCACCGAGATCCTCGGCCCCGTGCAGGCCCCAGTAGGACGTCGACATCCCGCCGCCCGACACGTTCCATGCGCGATCGCCGCCCGGGAACTTGGTGGCGCCGACCCATTCGTCGACCTGACCGTAGAGCGAGACGCTCGACTGCGCGTGAACGGGTGCGGTTGCGGCCACGCAGGCGGCCGCGGCGATCAGCTTGACGGACGTGCGCGACGCACGGCGAGCGAATGCTTTCATGGGATCTCCAGGGTTTTGTCGAATGTCGATAAGTGGCGCGAGCGTTGTTGTTTGGAGCCGATTGCTTGCGTCGTATGGGGCGCAGCCATCTTTACGGAACCTGCGTCCCGTCAAAATTGCGCACACTTATTGCGGGTATAGCGGCAGCACTAACTTCGCGGAATCGGCACATGGCCAGGCGCGCCGCAGCGGCCCCGCGCGGTGCGGGCACGCGACGGGACGGCCGCGAGGGGCGCGCGTGCCGGGCGCGAAAGATAGCGCAATGCGACGGGAAAATCAGCGGAAATCTATGCGCGACTGTGGCGAATTCGCATCACAGCCGGCGGGGGAACGAACGCGCGGGGCGCTCAGTTTCGGTAGAACGGGGAGAAAAACGGCGAGTGGGAAGGCTCTTCCTGCGCGCGGGGCGGCGGCATCGGACGGCCGCCACGCTCTTCGTTGTAGCGCGCGACGTCGGCGCGGATCGAGCCGGCCCGCAACGGAACGTTGCCGCCGCCCGGCGGGCGCGGCATCTGGCGGGACTCGGCGCTGATCGGACGATACGGGCTCTGCGCGGCGTAATGACCGTAAGACGGCGTCGGACGCAGGCCCCAGCGGGAACCATAGCCGCTCACGCCGCCGGCGCGCGCGCCGCCCGGCGGCAGCGCCCGGCGCCATACCTGCGCGTTGCCGGCCGGCTGGCCGTACATGCGGATGTCGCCGCCACCGAAACCGTGACCGAAGCCATGACCGCCGCCGAACGCCTGACCGCCATGCGGCGGTTGCGCGAGCGCGAGCGGCATCAGCAGCGCGCCGAGCACGCCTGCCACCCATCGTCCGACCTTCAGTTTCACCCGTTCCGTCATCATTCAGTGCCTGTTGCCGCTCGCCGCCGGCTGTTTCCGGCCGACGCAAGCCTTTCAGCAGTAATTTATGAGCGGTCCCAAACGGTGTCGAGCCAAAAAGTGTTATGTCGCGGGCATCGGTGTAACACCATGTTACTGCTAGGTTTTTTCACTTCAGGGTGGGATCGCGACAGAACATTCTTCTGCCGCTTCGCGCGTCGCCGGGCCGCCGCGGGCGTGCCGTGTTGCGCAGCCGCATCATGCAATCGATTCATCAATGGATTCGTACAATGAATTTGTTTATTGAATGACCAACCGGGACAATACCGGCTTCGCGCGCGCGACATGTGCGCCCGCCGTTTCCGAATCGAGTTCCCCGATGGCCCGTCCCCGTTTCCTTCCCGACAACTTCACGCTCGCGCTCGTCGGCACCGTCGTGCTCGCGAGCCTGCTGCCGTGCCGCGGCCCGGCCGCCCATGCGTTCAACTGGGCGACCAACATCGCGGTCGGCCTGCTGTTCTTCCTGCACGGCGCGAAGCTGTCGCGCGAAGCCGTCGTCGCGGGCGCGACCCACTGGCGGCTGCATGCGGTCGTGCTGCTCAGCACGTTCGCGCTGTTCCCGCTGCTCGGCCTCGCGCTGAAGCCCGTGCTGCAGCCGCTCGTCACGCCGACGCTGTATGCCGGCGTGCTGTTCCTGTGCACGCTGCCGTCGACCGTCCAGTCGTCGATCGCGTTCACGTCGATCGCGAAGGGCAACGTGCCGGCCGCCGTGTGCGCGGCATCGGCGTCGAGCCTGCTCGGGATCTTCGTGACGCCGGCGCTCGTCGGGCTGATGATCACGTCGCAGTCGGCCGCGGCCGCGTCGCCGTGGAGCACCATCGGCAGCATCGTGATGCAGCTGCTCGTGCCGTTCATCGCCGGCCAGCTGCTGCGGCCCGTGATCGGCGGCTGGATCGAACGCAACCGCGGCGTGCTGCGCTTCGTCGACCAGGGCTCGATCCTGCTCGTCGTCTACGTCGCGTTCAGCGAGGCCGTGAACCAGGGGCTGTGGCACCAGATTCCGGCGCGCGCGCTCGGCGGCCTGCTGGTCGTCAACGTCGTGCTGCTCGTGATCGCGCTGGGGCTGACCGCGTTCGTCAGCAAGCGGCTCGGCTTCAACCGGGCCGACCAGATCACGATCATCTTCTGCGGGTCGAAGAAGAGCCTCGCGGCCGGCGTGCCGATGGCGAAGGTGATCTTCTCCGCGCAGGCGGTCGGCGCGATCGTGCTGCCGCTGATGCTGTTCCACCAGATCCAGCTGATGGCCTGCGCGGCGCTCGCGCAACGCTGGGGCGCGCGCGACACGAGCGGCGAGCGCGACGGCGACGCGGGTGCGGCCGGTGCCGCACGCGGGCGCGGTGCGCTGAGCGCGGGCAAGCGCTGACGCGGGAGGCTGCGCGGCCGGCATGGCTGGCCGCGCTGGGGTGTTCGTCTTGTTCCTTTCGTCCC
>NZ_CAJPGY010000046.1:0-52656 GCF_905339915.1 Burkholderia sp. BCC1985 | reverse complement strand
CCTCCCCCCGAGAGCCTCCAGTCGCCCGCCGCCCACCGCCCACCGCCCACCGCCCACCGCCCACCGCCCACCGCCCACCGCCCACCGCACCCCGCACCCCGCACCCCGCACCCCGCACCCCGCGGCTGGCGCGGCAATCCGCATCCGCGCACCACCGGCTCATGCGCGTGCCGACACCCGGCGAAATGCATGTCCACTCACTGTAGACGCAACCCCACCTTGATTCCGGATCGTATGAATTAAGATGCAGCCGGCACTTCGGGGTGTCCGGCGCTGGGCGACAGAGGCAGTACGCAAGCCGTCGTCCGTACCGGAAGCAAAGGCCGTCCGCGCGATCGAACCGGGCGAGGCTCGACGAAAGCGCGGCATTCCATATCCATTGAATGGCACTGCTTATCAATATGCGCGGCAGGTTCGACCTGCTGCACGGGCAAGCACATGCCGTCAATCCAGAACAAGAGGATTGTGATGAAACCCGTTACCTGGACGGCCATGGCCGTCGTTCTCGCGTTGACCGCATGCGGCGGCGACGACGTCTCGACCAAGAGCGGTGCGTCGCAGTCGACGCCGACCTCCCCCGGATCACCTTCCGGCACGACATCGCCCGGCGGCGGCTCGAACGGCGGCTCGAATGGCGGGCCGACCGGCGGCGGAACCACGCAGCCGCAGGCCGGCTGGTCGACGGCCGTCGCGGTGGACGGCAAGGGGCCGGAAGGCGACCCCAGCGTGACGATCGACGCGAGCGGCAATGCGCTCGCCACCTGGATGACCGTCGACCCGGCCAGTCCGTACGGCAACGAAATGTGGGGCGCGCGCTATGTCCCCGGTTCGGGCTGGCAAAGCGCGACGCGGCTCGACACGAGCGACGGTACGCATTCGATGAACGGATTGACCGGCGTTCCGCCGCAGCTGGTCGGCAATGCGAGCGGCCAGGCGGTCGCGTTCTGGACCGAATGGATGCCGGGCCCCAACACGTACGCATTGTGGGCGCGCCCGTACAGCCCGGGCGCCGGCTGGGGCACGGCGTCCGAACTGGCAGCGGACATGAGCGGTTCGTCCTACACGGCCGGGATCGACAGCCAGGGCAATGCGCTCGTCGCCTGGACGCAGTCGATCAGCCTGCTCGATACGCGCATCGCCTGGACGCGCTATACGCAGGCGGGACAGTGGTCGCCCACGGCGCTGATCCAGATGCCGGTGCAGACCGGGCCGGGTGCGGTGACCGGCGATACGGACAACGTGAGGCCGATGATGTCGGTCCTGTCGTCCGGCCGCGCGGTGCTCGCGTGGCGGCAGACCAACCATACGCATTCGGCGCTGTGGACGGCCACGTATGACCCGACCAACGGCTGGACCGACGTCAACCAGGCCGTGTCGAACACGAGCCTGTTTACGACGATCATCTCGCCCGCGGCCGGCATGGACGCGAAGGGCAACATCACGCTGGTGTGGGGGCAGCTCGACGTGACCGGCGGGCATCTCGAGACGACCACGATGGCGCAATGCTTCGTCGCCGGCACCGGGTGGCAGCCGGCCGCGCCGGTGGCGCCGGCGATCACTGAGCCGACCGGCTTCATCGCGACGCCGATGCTGACCGTCAACGACAACGGCATCGCGGCCGTGATGTGGGCGGAGGGCGGCGCGGTGCTGCAGGCGAGCGTGTCCGATGCCGGCGGAAACTGGGGGCCGCTGCAGCGGCTGACGGAACACCTGAACGGGGCGGCCGCCCAGTACCCGTCGCTGGTGATCGACGCGGCGGGCCACGTGACGGTCGCATGGCAGGACACGGGCTTGCCGGGCGCGTCGGCCGTCATCGCGGCCCGCTACCGGGACGGGGCGTGGAGCGCGTCGACGGTGGCGGCACAGAGCGCATCGTGGCCGGCGCTGGCCGTCAACGCGACGGGGTCGATGGCACTCCTCTGGCAATCGTACGTCGCGAGTATCGGCAGCCAGCTGCAGTCCAGTTTCTATACCCCGGGCTCGTGATCGCGTTGCGCGGGAAACCGAAGGAGAAGCCATGAAGAAGACCTTGCTTTGCACCGTACGGACCGCGCTGGGCGCCGCGGCCGCCGGCCTCGCGCTGGCCGGTTGCGGCACGACGCAGATGAACATGACCGACGTGCAGACATCGACCGCGAAGACGATCGGCCTTGCGTCGTCGGACGAAATCACGATCGCCAACGTGCAGTACGGGAAGAAGAACGGGCTCGGCGGCCAGCAGGTGAGTTACGACGCGACCACCGGCAAGGGGCGGCGCTTCACCTGCACCGTGTTCATGATTCCCGGCCTCACGCCGATCGACCGGCCGACGTACAACGACTGGGAATGCCACCCGCGTCGCTGACGCCCGCGCTGCCCGCCGCGCGCATGTCGATCGACGGCGCGGCGGGCACTGCGACGAACCCGCTGTCCACCGCCGCATTTTGGTCCGATAATCGACGAACCGATCCCTTCCTTTCCTATCGGCTCGAATGAAAACTGCCATGGATCAAGCGGATGCCATCCCCGTCTTCAAGTTTCGTACCACCGACTATCCGGTGCGGGACCGATTCCACGTGTGGGTCAAGGACATGCTCTGCGACTACCGGCTGGACGACCTCGGCGACTACGGCGCGTTCAACGCGGAAGCGACCGGCGCGGCGCTCGGCCCGCTGATCTTCTCGAGCCGGTGCTGGCGGTCGCGCGCGCCGACCTACTCGGTGCACCGCACGACGCGGCGGATCCGGCTCGACGGCCAGGATTCGATCCGCTTCACGCTGCTGCTGGGCGGCCATCTCACGTGCCGCACCGGCGGGCCGGAGCTGGTCAAGCGCGCGGGCGACCTGTTCGTCTATGACGTCGCGCAGGTCAACGATTGCCGGGTCGAGGCCGGCGACGTGATCAGCCTCGTGGTGCCGCGCTATCTGCTGCCGGCCCATGCGGCGAACGCGCACGGGCAGACGCTGGCGAGCGGTGTCGGGCGGCTGCTCGGCGACCAGATGCTGTCGCTGCACCGCAACCTGCCGAACCTGCGCACGCACGAATTGCCGAGCGTCGTGCAATCGTTGCTGCTGCTCATGAGCGCGGCCGTCGCCCCGAGCGCACAGGCGTTCGACGAGGCGCGCGGCCCGATCGACACCGCGCTGATCGAGCGCGTGCGGCGCTATATCGACGCGCACCTGCTGGAGCCCGACCTCGCACCCGAGCGGATCTGCCGGGACATCGGCGTGTCGCGGGCGCGGCTTTATCAGCTGTTCAAGGAAGAGGGCGGCGTGATGCGGCAGCTCACGCGCAGGCGGCTGCGTCACGCGTACCACGTGCTCGGCGATCCGCAGCGCCGGCACCAGCGCATCGCGGAGATTGCATGGGCGCACGGCTTTCCGGACGAGAAGTACTTCCATCGGCTGTTCAAGGCCGAGTTCGGCCATACGCCGAAGGAAACGCCGGCATGCGCGGCGGCGCCGGTTCTGCTGCCGTTCGGCGCGGACGATGAAAGCCGCTGGGGAGACGGCGGGCGACTGAAGGGGTGGACGCTGCCGTTCGGGGTACTCAACAACTGAGCGGATCACGCGTGATGATTCAACGCGGAAGTCGCGCCATTCGTGCCATTCGCGCTCGCACGTCACGCCTCGTTCGCAGCGCTGTCGCCCATGTCGCCTTCGATCGCGGCCATCAGATCGTCGACGCTCACCATCAGCGCCCGAACCTGCCGCAGCGATTCGTACTGGTGCAGCACCGTGCGCCATGACGGCAGTTCCAGCAGCGCTTGCCAGACGGCGCCGAGGCCATGCGGATCGGCATCCGCGCACTGCGCGAGCGCGCTCGCGTATTCGAGGCTCGCCGGCGCCGACAGCAACTGCATCCGGCTTGCGGCACCCAGCAAGCGCGGCGCCGGGTCTGCCGACGCATCGCAGCAGTACAGCACTTCGCGCTGCAATGCCGCGTCGTCGATCGTCAGCGCGCGCAGCGACGCGCCGTGCAGGCGTACCGTGCCTTCGCGCGTGTCGAACGCATAGACGGTGTCCGGATCGGCTTGCGCGAGCAGGCTCAGGCCGCGCAGCAGGCGCGGCAGATCGGTCGTCGCGGCATCCGCGGACGCTTTCGCTTCGACGAGAAACACGACGTGCCACGCGGCCGACGGATCGTCGCCGCGCGCGCGAGCGAGCAGCACCGCATCCCACTCGGTCTTCGCGCGGTCGTGCTTGGCCGGTATCGAAGCCGGCACGCGCATCGACGTGACCACGCGATACGTGCGCTGCGCATCGCTCGCATCGAGCTGCGCGGCCAGGGCGTCGAGCGCCTGCGCGGCCAGCGCCTCGACGGCCGCGCCCCGCTGTTGCGACGTGACACCTTGCGCGACGGCGAGCGCGCTGCCTTCGAGCGGACCCTGGCGGCTCCACAGCGTGCGGTACAGCCGGACGTCCGGATCCGGCGCCAGCGCATCGAGACGCCGCAGCCGCGCGAGCGCGGCGCTGTCCTTCAGTCTGGCGACGTCCTGTTCGAACGCGGTGTCGGTCGCCATCTCCGGCCGCGCGAGCAGCTGCCGCAGCGCGGCGTCGAGATCGTCCCACGACGCGCGGGCCGCGGCCGCATGCAGCCGCGCGAGCGGTTCGCGTTGCCATGCCTGCGCATGCCGCTCGAGCCGGGCCGGATGCGCGATCGTGTTGACGGCCGAGCGCAGCGCGCGCCGGTCCTGCTCGGCATGCGCGGCGAGCGATGCGTATTCGCGCACGGCCGCCGCGCGATGCCGAAGCACCGCGGCCTGGAAGGCGGGGTCGCCGGATTGCGGGTCCATCGCGTCGCCGATCATCCGCGCGAGCGCATCGATGAAGCGGCGTTGCAATGCGGGGTCGGGCGTGCGGCCGTCGGCCTGCATCCGGCGCGCTTCTTCGATCGCGACGGCGATGACGACGGCCGGGTTCGCGGCGTCGGCCAGCGACGGCGCGCGCACGAGCGGCGGCAACCGGTAGCGGCGATCGACGGTGCGCAGGACTTCGTCCAGCAGGGCGGGCAACGGTGTCGGCGGCATGGCGAATGTCGGAAAGGCACGCGGTTCAAGCGTGACGGGCGTTGTGCAACGGTATCACGCAGCGTCGGCAGGCGGGGCGGGCGCCGCGTTCGTCGCGAGCCGCCCCCGCCGCTGAACGTCAGGCCGTCAGCCCGTCAAGCCGTCAGCGTCACCGACAGGCTGCCGAGTTCACCGAAGCGCACCGTCAGCGCATCGCCGAGCGGCACGTCGATCGCGCCCGCATACGAACCGGTCGTCACGATCTGGCCGGCCCGCGCGCCGTCGCCGCGCGATGCGAGGAAATTGACCAGCCATACCAGCGGCTTGAGCGGATCGCCGTCCGGATGACGGCCGTCGATCGTGCGATTCAGCGCACCCTCGAACGACAGCGCGAGCGTCTCGAGCGGCACGTTCAATCCGTCCGGCACGACGGGACCCACGCACAATCCCTGGTTGAACTGCCCGTCGGCGAGCAGTTCGAACTTCGATGCGCGTGTGGGCTCCGCATAGCGGCAACCCAGCACCTCGAGCACGATGCGCACTTCGCGGATCGCGCCGCGCACGTCGTGCTCGTCGTACGGCTGCGCGCGGGCGGGCAGGTCGCGATCGAGCACGAACGCGATTTCCGGCTCGATCCGCACGATCGGGCCGCCGACGACGCGGTACGGCGCATCGGCCGCGCGGATCGTCGACGCGAAGATCGGCGCGACGATCACGCGGTCAGGCGGCGGCAGCGCGCATTTCCATCCGCCGATGGATTCGCCGAGCAGGTCGGCGACGCGATGCTGGATCGCGAGTGCGGTATCGACGTTCTCGGGGCGCAAGGCGTCGGGCAGCAGCGGGCCGGGCACGCCGGCATGGCGGGCGGCGACGAGATGCTGGGCGGCGCCGTCCACGCGTTCGGTAGTCGTTGTCATGTCGGTTGAGCGAGTTGAAAGTGAGCCGGCAAAAAAGGGCCGGACGAAGGTCGTAACGTCGATGATAGCGCCTTCGGCGGCATGGCCGCTCGGCAGCACGGTTCGGCCACCGGGACGGCACCCCGGCTGCTCCGCGTGGCGCTTTGCCGCACGACCCGCTGTCGGGGAATCTTGATCGCCGTCAACCTTCGAACCGGCCGTCCGCCGATGATGGGCACATGGCCGCGCGCGACCGCGCCCGGCAACTCACCCCAGCGAGGTTCGCATGTACAAGAAGATCATGGTGGCCGTCGACGGCAGCGCTTCGTCGAAACAGGCGCTTGCCGAGGCAGTGAAGGTGGCACTGGCGGGCGACACGCACGTCAGCGCCGTCTATGTGGTCGACAAGTCGGTGCTGTTCACGTACGCGGGCCGTTTCGACCCGCACGCGCTCATCGAGGAAATCCGCGACGACGGGCGCAAGGTGCTGCGTGAAGCCGAACAGATCATCGCACTGGCCGGCGCGAAGGGCGAGGCCGAGCTCGTCGAAACCGAGAGCATCGGCGAGGACGTCGCGGAACGCCTGCAGCGTTACGTGACGGAGCGCGGGATCGATCTCGCGGTGGTCGGCACGCACGGGCGGCGCGGCATCCGGCGCGTGCTGCTCGGGAGCGTCGCCGAGCGCTTCGTGCGCGGCGCGAAGTGCCCGGTGCTGCTGATTCGCGGCGACGATTCCGGCGAGCCGGCGTCCGCCGCGGCAGCCTGACGCGAGCGCACGATGATACGTCGCCAGTACCGGATCGTCGTCGCGGCGATCGCCGTGTTCGTGTCGCTCGCGGGGATGATGGCCGTCGTGACCGGGCTGCTTTTCGACGCGACGATCGCGCTGCGCGGCGGCGCGATCGCGTTGATCGTCGGCGTGGCCTGCTTTGTCGTGATGCTCAACCCGGGGCCGAAGGGCGAGGGGTGACGCGCGGCCGGCGTCGATTCTGTCCGTGCGGCGCACGCCTGTGACAGGCTGACCGTTCCCGCGCGAAGCCGTAAACCCCGGCATCGCGCGCGTGTCTCGCAGCGCTCGAGGCGTTTTCGAGCGTCGGCAGTTCTGTCAAACTGGCGCCCATGACACCGCGCCTCGCCTCACCGCCTTCCTCCGATTCCGCGCCTACGCCCGCAGGTTTTCCCGACGCCGACGAACTGGCCGCGCTGCGAGCGTGGTATGCGGGCATGACCGTGCGTCAGGCCGTCGAGCGCTATTTGCCCGATCGTCTCGGCGACGGGCGCTCGGCGCGCGGCGTGATCGGCGGGATTCGCCGCGGCCTCGTGCGCGTCGCGCGGCAGGCCGGGCGACCCGACCTCGCGGAGCAGCTCGGTCATGCCGACAGCGCGCGCATCCAGATGGCGAAGGCCGCGACCGATGCGATCGGCGTGCTGCGCCATGCGCGCGCGCCGGTGCCGCAGATCAGCGACGACGTCGGCTTGTGGCTGCCGGCGCGCGCCGTCGTCGCGCTGCGTGCGCACGGGATCGCGACGCTGGCCGACCTGACCGTGCGGATTCCGCGGCGGCGTCAGTGGTGGCGCGCGATCGCGGGGCTCGGCATGGCGAGCGCGCGGCATATCGAGGCGTTCTTTTCCGCGCATCCCGACCTGACCGAGCGGGCGCGTGCGCTGATCGCGGCCACGCCGCGCAGCGGCATCGTGCCGTGGGAGCAGCTGAAGCTGCCGCACGAAGTCGACGGATCGAACGGCACGTTCCGCGCGCCGCGCGCAACCAGCACGCTCGACGCGGACAACGATTACGCGGCCGTGCACGCGTGGCTGTCGCTGCACGAATCGGCCGCGACGCGCCGCGCGTACCGGAAGGAAGCCGAGCGGCTGATCCTGTGGGCGATCGTCGAGCGCGGGCGCGCGCTGTCGTCGCTGACCACCGAGGATGCGGTCGCGTATCGCGCGTTCCTGCGCAACCCGGCGCCGCACGAGCGCTGGGTCGGGCCGGTGCGGCCGCGCGGCGCGCCGGACTGGCGGCCGTTTTCGGGCGGGCTGTCCGCGCGCTCGGCCGCGTACACGCTGTCGGTGCTCGGTGCGCTGTTCCGCTGGCTGATCGAGCAGCGCTACTTGCTCGCGAATCCGTTCGCGGGCGTCAAGGTGCGCGACACGCGCGGCGCGAATGCGCTCGACACGTCGCATGCGTTCACCGAAGGCGAGTGGCTGCTCGTGCGCACGATCGCGGACGGGCTCGAGTTTCGCAAGGACAAACCGTCCGGCGCGCCGCAGTCCGGCTGGACGCCGGCCGCCGCGCAACGGCTGCGCTTCATCCTCGATTTCGGCTATGCGACCGGGCTGCGTGCGAGCGAGCTGGTCGGCGCGACGCTCGGCGACATCGAAACGGACGCGCACGGCGATGCATGGCTGAAGGTGATCGGCAAAGGCAGCAAGGCCGCGCGTGTCGCGCTGCCGCCGCTCGCGCGCACGGCGCTCGACCGGCATCTGGTCGCGCGGCGGCTGCCGGTGACGCCGGTGCGCTGGCGCCCGGATACGCCGCTGATTGCGAGTCTCGCGGAAGACGGCGCGGCCGGCATCACGAGCGTGCGGCTGTGGAAGGTGATGCAGCGGTTCTTCGCGCAGACGGCCGCGCTCGTCGATGACGACAATCCTGCGCTCGCGCAGAAGCTGCGGCAGGCCAGCCCGCACTGGATGCGCCATACGCACGCGACGCATGCGCTCGCGCGCGGCGCGGAGCTGACGACGGTGCGCGACAACCTGCGCCATGCGTCGATCTCGACGACGTCGATTTATCTGCATGGAGACGATGTGAAGCGGGCGCGGCAGATGTCGAGTGCGTTTTCGGCTGACAAATGAGCTGGGGGAGCACGGTGCACGAGCGATTGCGCGACGATTGAACGGAACGACACCGCATCGGTGACGGTCAGAACGGTTATTCGATCACGGAGCGCATGAATGGCATCGAGTCAGGGAACCGTGGATTTCATCGTCGAGCAGATGGCTGCGGCGGGCGCCGTGTCGGCCCGCAAGATGTTCGGCGAATACGGCATCTACTGCGACGGCAAGATGGTCGCGCTGGTGTGCGACGACCGGTTGTTCGTCAAGCCGACGCCCGACGGGCGTGCGTTTCTCGGTGCGTGCGAGGAAGGTCCGCCGTATCCGTCGGCGAAGCCGCATCTCGTCATCGGAGGAGAGCGCTGGGACGACCGCGAATGGCTGTCGACGCTGATCCGGATCACGGCCGCGCAACTGCCGGTGCCGGTGAAGCGCAGCCGATAGCGGTCGGCGTATTCTGTGAACCATGCGCGCTTCCCCCGCGCCCCCGCTGGAGCACAAGAATGGAGACATCCACCCCCCCGCAAGCCCCGCGCTACGCCCGCCGCGCCTGGCACGCGCTCGTCGCGGCGCTATGGGTCGGCTGGAGCGCGCTGTCGTTCGGCGCGGACGGCGCCGACGGCGCGGCGGCCCTGCTCGACCGTTACCACAGCCTCGGCGAGCAACTGAAGAACAACCCGTTCCACCGCCCGCTGTACCTCGAATCGTCCGAGGCATCTTCATCGCTGAAGGGCGATATCTACGCGGTCGTCGACTATCCGTTCGCCGTCGTCAACGGCAAGCTGAACGATCCCGCGCAGGGCCCCGCGAACTGGTGCGCGGTGCTGATCCTGCACCTGAACACGAAGTACTGTCACGCGTCGACCGGCGGCAACGGCCCGGTGCTCGACGTGAACCTCGGCCGCAAGATCGAGCAGAAGCTGTCGGACACCTACCGCGTGCAGTTCCGCTACCGCGTGGCCGCCGCGACGCCCGACTACTTCCAGGTCGACCTGACCGCCGACAGCGGCCCGATGGGCACGAAGGATTACCGGATCGCGCTCGAGGCCGTGCCGGTCGGCGCGTCGCGCACGTTCCTGCACCTCACGTATTCGTACGGCTTCGGCACGGTCGGCCGCATGGCGATGAAGACCTACCTCGCGACGGTCGGCAGCGACAAGGTCGGGTTCACGGCCGCGAGCGGCGCATCGGCTGCGCAGCCGCAATACATCGGCGGCGTGCGCGGATTGCTGGAGCGCAACACGATGCGCTACTACCTCGCGATCGACACGTATCTCGCGACGCTCGACAAGCCGCTCGACCAGCGCCTCGCGCGCTGGTTCGACGCGACCGAGCAGTATCCGCAGCAACTGCACGAAGTCGAGCGCGGCGCGTATCTGCAGATGAAGGCGCAGGAGGTGCAGCGGCAGCAGACGGCGCGATGACGCCGCCTGCCGCGCGCTGCTCGGCGTCGATCAGTTCGACGCGCCGCCGACCGTGCGAATGCTGTGCCACTGCCCCTGTTCGACGCGGAACAGCGTGTAGGGCGGCTTGATCAGGTCGCCGCGCTCGTCGAACGAGATCTTCCCGGTCACGCCCGTGACCGACACGCCCGGCAGGCTCGCGACGATCCTGCTGCGGTCGACCGAGTCGGCCTTGCGGATCGCCGCGATCATCGCGAGCGTCGCGTCGTACGCAAACGGCGCATACAGCTCGACGTCCTGGTTGAAGCGCGCCTTGTAGCGCTGCGCGAACGCGATCGCCGACGGCAGCTTGTCGAGCGCCGGCCCCGGCTCGAGATCCTGCGTACCTTCGCCCGCATTGCCGGCGATCTTCAGGAACGCATTGCTTTTCAGCGCGCCGGCGCCGAACAGCTGCGCGCGGATGCCGAGCGAGCGCATCTGCTTGACGAGCATCGCGCCCTGTTCGTCGAGGCCGCCGAAGAACAGCAGGTCGATGTTGTTGCTCTTCATCGTGGTCAGGATGCCGCGGAAATCGACCGCCTTGTCGTTCGTGTATTCTCGGCCGACGATGGTGCCGTGCGCGTCCTTCACGCCTTTCTCGAATGCGTCCGCGAGCCCCTGGCCGAATGCGGTGCGGTCGTCGATGATGCCGATCCGCTTGGCCTTCAGCTGCTCGACCGCGAAGCGTCCGGCGACCACGCCGCCGACGCCGTCGTGCCCCATCGTGCGGAACACGTTCTTGAAGCCCTGCATCGTCAGTTGCGGATTGGTCGAGCCGGGCGTGATCATCGCGACGTTCGCCTGCTTGTAGACGGCCGACGCGGGGATGCTGCAGCCCGAGTTGTAGTGGCCGACCACGCCGACCACGCCGTCGTCGACGAGCTTCTGCCCGACCTGGATCGCGATGCGCGGATCGGCCTGGTCGTCCTGCACGTCGAGCACGAAGCGCACGGGCTTGCCGCCGATGGTCGGGTGTTTCGCGTTCTCCTCGTCGAGCGCGAGCTGCGCGCCGTATTGCAGGTCCTTGCCGACGCGTGCGACCGGGCCCGTCAGCGGGCCGGCGAAGCCGATCTTGACGGTTTCCGGGTCCGCGGCCTGCGCGGACGCGGTGACCGTGCCGATCGAGCAGACGGCCAGCCATGCCAGCCAGTTACGACGATTCATGATGCCTCCTTGCAGTGGTGGAAGTGGCGGCGCGCGTCAGAATCGCGCGGCCCGGTAGGGGGTGAGATCCAGCGGCGGCGCGCGTTGCGCGACGAGATCGGCGACGATCCGCCCGGTGATGCCGGCGAGCGTGACGCCGAGATGCTGGTGGCCGAACGCGTGGATCACGCGCTCGCTGCGCCGCGCGCGGCCGATCACGGGCACGCCGTCCGGCAGCGTGGGCCGAAAGCCGAGCCAGCTGCGCGTCGGCGCGCCGAGCGATGGCAGTGCCTCGCGCGCGGAGCGGGTGAGCAGCGCGACCAGCGAGCGGTTCATGCCGGCGTCGAAGCCGCCGAGTTCGACGGTGCCGGCCGCGCGTAATCCTTCGTCGAGCGGCGTCATGTAGAACCCGCGCTCGGCCCAGCCGACCGGCCGCGTGACGATCTGCTCGTGCGCGGCGAACTGCACGTGGTAGCCGCGCTCGGTGTCGAGCGGTACGGCGTCGCCGCACGCGGCGGCGAATGCGCGCGAGCGGGCGCCGGCGGCAATCACCACATGATCGAAGCGGCGCACGGTGCCGCCCGCATGCAGGCTCACGCCGTCGCCGACGGGCTCGATCCGTTCGACCTGCGCGCGTTCGAGCGTCGCGCCGCCGGTTGCCAGGTGCGCGAACAGTTCGCCGAGGAACCCGCAGGGATCGGAGAAATGCCAGCTCCCGTGGAACAGCACGCCGCGCGTGAAGATCGGCGCGAGCGCGGGCTCGAGCCGGCGGATCGCGTCCGCGTCGAGCGTGTCGAACGGCACGCCGAGCCGGCGCCGCAGCGCGAGCGACGGCTGCGCGGCGTCGAACGACGCCTGCCGTGCGTACAGATACAGGCATTCGCGCGGCCGCACGAATGCCGCGAGCCGCGACGGCGCGAGCAACGGCGCATAGCCGTCGGCGGCGCGCGTCAGCAGCGCGGCCAGCGCGCTCGCGCTGCGCGCGTGATGCGCGGGCGTCGACGCGACGAGGAACCGTGCGAGCCACGGCGCGCCGCGCAGCAGGTAAGGCCAGCGGATGCGCAGCGGGCTGTCGGCGCCGAACAGGAAGTGCGGCATGTCGCGGAACACGGACGGGCCGTTGACGGGCACGCAGCCATACGGCGCGAACGTCGCGGCGTTGCCGAACGACGCGCCATGGCCGACGCCGGCCGGATCGAACAGCGTGACGCGGTGCCCGTCGCGCTGCAGCCAGGCCGCCGCGCCGAGTCCGATGAAACCTGCACCCACGATGGCGATGTTCGCCATGTCGCCTCTCCTCCGGCACGCGTGATTCACACAAAGATGGGATAAAGAATCACACAGTAATTTTTTGTGTGCAATCAAAAAGCGATTGTATGGCGCTAGCGTTTACCCGATTTCAAGTCACTGTTTTGACTGACCTTTCGGCTGACGTTTGACCGGAAGGGGATGTCATATACAATCGCTGGGCAGGCTTGAACGGCAGACAAACGCTTTTTGTGTGGATACAGGCGACGAATGGCAGCAGACAAATTTTCCGGTGAGCGCGACGGCGACGCGCCCGCGCAGGCGAAGCGGCCGACCTATGTCGAGGTATCGAGCTCGATCGAGGCAGAAATCCGCAACGGCATGTACCCGCCGGGCAGCCGCCTGCCGCCGCAGCGCCAGCTCGCGACGGAGCTCGGCATCAACGTGTCGACCGTGTCGCGCGCGTACAAGGAACTGCAGCTGCGCGGCCTCGTGATCGGCAGCAAGCGGCGCGGGTCGCTCGTCACCGGCGGCGCGATGCCGAGCATCGAGCCGGCCCGCGCGTCGCTCGCGGCGGGCAACGGGGTGATCGACCTGACGGTGAACCGGCCGGCGACCGGCGAGTTTCTGGCGTGCCTCGCGCAGACGTTTGGCACGCTGCCGGCCGATCCGCGGTTCGCCTCGTTGCAGGAATACCAGCCGCCGCAGGGCCCCGACTGGGCGCGCGCCGCGGGCGCGCAGTGGCTGGCCGCGCCGGGCTTCACGCCGTCGCGCGACCAGGTGGTCGTCACGAGCGGCGCGCAGCACGGGCTTTATGCGGTGCTGAACAGCCTGATCGGCACCGACGGCGTGATCGTCGCCGACCGGCTCACGTATTACGGCCTGAAGGCGCTCGCGCCGGTGTTCCAGTTCGAGATCGTTAGCGCGCCGGCCGACGACGACGGCCTGCTGCCCGACGAGATCGAGCGGATCTGCCAGCGCATGCCGGTCAAGGCGATCTTCGTCGTGCCGAACCTGCAGAACCCGACCGTGACGACGATGAGCCTCGCGCGCCGCATGGCGCTCGTCGACGTCGCGCGCCGCCATCACGTGACGATCATCGAGGACGACGTGTACGGGCCGCTCGTGCGCGACCGGCTGCCGGCGATCGCGGGCTTGTGTCCCGAGCTCACGTTCCATATCGGCGCGACGTCGAAGATCCTCGCGCCCGGGCTGCGCCTCGGCTACCTGAGCTGCCCGCGCGACAGCGTCGCGCTGTGCGCGGAAGCGGTGCGCACCACCGCGTGGATGCCCGCGCCGACGTCGATGCTGATCGCGACGGTGTGGATCGAGAACGGCACCGCCGAGCGGATCATGAGCGCGCAGCTGGCGGAGATCCGCGCGCGCGTCGATCTGGCGCGGGAACTGCTGCCGGCCGGGCACCTGAAGTCGGATCCCGCATGCATGTTCGTGTGGCTGCGGCTGCCGCCGCCGTGGCGGGCCGACGACTTCGCCGCGAACGCGAAGGCCCGCGGCGTGATCGTGATGCCGTCGTCGACGTTCGCGGTCGATCGCGCGGAAATCGAGCACGGCGTGCGCATCAATCTCGCGTGTCCGGCGACCCGCGACGAGCTCGTGAACGGGCTGCGGATTCTGGCCGGCACGCTGAAGGACCGGCCGCGCGCGCTGTTCGGGTCGATCTGACGCGCGCCGTTCGCGCCGAGCCAACCCGCAACGACTTCGACGATCCGCCGCGACAGCGGCGCTGTGCCGTCACGCAGGCGTGACATCGCGTGCAGCGGTGGCGGCTGGCGGTTCGCCGCCTGTATCGGGCCGGCCGATGGTGATCCTCACGCCGGGCGTCGGCGAACGGCCCGCATGCCTTGTCCTCACCGGAGCGCGGCCGCATCTCGTCCGGGCCCGATTCCCCGACCATCGAGACACGCGCTGGCGCGCGTGCCAATCGCCGCGGCGTTCTGGCGTGATTTTCACGGCTGCACGATCGCGGGTCGGTGCAACCCATCCCTGCCGGGCCTGTACTGCATTGCCGGATGCCGCGGACGCAACCGCGAACTGCGCGATCACCCGGTACCCCCTCGAATCCCCAGCCGCCGCCTCCCCAGCCTCTGCGCCAATTCATAAGACGTACAGTTCGCCCGAAATCGCAAATTCGCGCCGAACTGTACTCTTGTGTGCGTATCCGATGTGTGTACTCCGCGCCAACTGTTCTGCTTTTAAGATTCGATCATCAAGTGCACAGTGCCGCAAGCCCAGACGTCACGGGCCGCCCGGCGCATCTTCAAAAGCGAGCCACGGCGATGGAAAAGGCAAAACCGGAGGGAGCAATCAGGCATCACGACAGCCCGGTCGGCGGGCAGAACACGCGCGCATCGGACGCGCGCGGAGGGGCGGCGCGCATGCGCGCGCCGGCGGGGAGCATGCGATGAAGCTCTACGAAAAACTCGCGGACGACATCGAACGCCTGATCCGCCAGGGCGTGTACCGGCACGGCGACCGGATTCCGTCGGTGCGGCAGGCGAGCCAGCAGCACCGGATCAGCATCACGACCGTGCTGCACGCGTACCTGCTGCTCGAAAGCCGCGGGCTGCTGGAAAGCCGTCCGCAGTCGGGGTACTTCGTGAACCTGCGGCGCGACGACAACCATGCGCCGGTGCGCGAACTGCGGCCGTCGAAGCCGATCGCGATCTCGTCGTCGGTCGACATGAGCCGGCTCGTGCTGTCGACGCTGCGCTCGATCGGTACCGACGACGCGGTTCCGCTCGGCTCGCCGTACCCGGACCCGAGCCTGTTTCCGTTCGAGAAGCTGAACCGCTACGCGTACGCGGCCGGCCGCGACAAGTCGCTGTGGGGCGTGACCGACGGGCTGCCGCCCGGCCATCCGCGCCTGATCCGGCAGATCGCACGGCGCTACCTGGAAAACGGGATGTCGGTCGACCCGAACGAGATCATCGTGACGGTCGGCGCGACCGAGGCGATCAACCTGTGCCTGCAGGCGGTCGCGAAACCGGGCGACACGATCGCGGTGGAATCGCCGACGTTCTACGCGATGCTGCACGCGATCGAGCGGATGGGGATGAAGGCGATCGAGGTGGCGACGCATCCGGAATACGGAATCGACATCGCGGCGCTGGCGGCGATTGCGAAGTCGCAGCCGATCGCCGCATGCATGGTGATGCCGAACTTCCAGAATCCGCTCGGCTTCCAAATGCCCGACGAGCGCAAGCGCGAACTGGTGGAGTTCGCAACTAAAATCGACATGCCGATCATCGAGAACGGTGTGTATAACGAACTGTATTTCGGCGAGTCGCATCCGAGCACGCTGAAGTCCTACGACCGCAGCGGGATCGTGCTGCACTGCGCGTCGTTCTCGAAAAGCCTGACGGCCGCCTACCGGATCGGCTGGGCGTTGCCGGGCCGGTATCGCGATCAGGTCGAGAAGCTGAAGTTCCTGAACACGCTGGCGACGCCGTCGCTGCCGCAGCTGGCGATCGCCGAGTTTCTCGAACGCGACGGCTACGAGCATCACCTGCGGCGCCTGCGCAAGGCGTATGCGCAGCAGGCGAACCTGATGCGCGCGATGGTGTCGCGGTTCTTTCCGGAAGGCACGCGCATCTCGAGCCCGGCGGGCGGCTACGTGCTGTGGGTCGAGTTGCCGGCGCAGGTCGATGCGATGCGGCTGTACCAGCTCGCGCTGGAGCAGGGAATCACGATCGGTCCGGGCTACATGTTCTCGATCACCGACAACTACCGCAATTTCATCCGGCTGAACTACAGCAGCCCGTGGTCGCCCGAGATCGAGCAGGCGGTGATCGCGGTCGGCAAGCTCGCGGCGTCGTGCATGCGGTGAGGCGAACGCCGGTGCGCGTCGCGTGCGCCGGCCTGCTCGATGGCGATATACGGGTTGAACTGCGCGCCCGGGTGTCGGCGTGCGGCGATCAGCGGCTGCCGCGCGCGATGGCCAGCATCACGCCGAAGCCGACGAGCAACACGCCAAACGTTCGATCGATCCAGTGACGCAAAGACAGCAAGCGATCGCGGACGGCGTCGGCGGAGAAACAGAGCGCCACGAGACTGAACCAGCCCGCGTGCGCCAGCGCGATGAACAGGCCGTAGCCGATCTGCACCGGTAATGGCGTGTCGGGGCGGACCGCCTGCATGAACAGGCTGACGATGAACACGGTGGTTTTCGGATTCAGCGCGTTCGTCAGAAAGCCGGTGCGCAGCGCCGCCAGATCCGACAGGGGCGCGGCCTGCGTCGCGGGGCGGCCGTCCACGGGTTTGGCCGCGAGCATCTTCGCGCCGAGGTAGATCAGGTAGAGCGCGCCGACGAGCTTCACGGCATTGAAGAGCCACAGCGACTGGCGGAGCAGGAGGCCTACGCCGAGCAGCGTGTAGCTCACGTGAACCGTCACGCCCAGCCCGATTCCCCACGCGGTGAGCAGGCCCGAGCGGCGCGACAGCATCAGGCTGTTGCGCGTGACCATCGCGAAATCCGGCCCGGGGCTGACGACGGCCAGCAGCGTGATGGTGACTACGACTATCCATTCCGTCATTGCATCGTCCTTTTGAAATTCATCGTGATGAGCGAATATTAGGGATCACGATTCGCGAGGAAAAGCGATGTTTTCTGACCAGGATGGTGAGCCTGACTCACATGAAATTAGAGCCAATCTGCCGTCGTTGATGGCCCTGCGCTGCTTCGAGGCGGCGGCGCGCCATGAGCATTTCAGCCGCGCCGCCGATGAACTGCATCTGACGCACGGCGCCGTCAGTCGCGCGGTGCGTCTGCTCGAAGACGATCTCGGTGTGGCGTTGTTCGAGCGGCGCAGTCGTCGGGTCTTCCTGACCGACGCGGGTCGCAAGCTGGCGCAGGCCGTCCATGACGGCCTGCATCTGATGAAACAGGCCGCGCATGAATTGCGGACCGAGGCGGCCCGCGCGCAGCGTTGGGTGCTGTCGTGCGAACCGACGCTGCTGATGCGCTGGCTGATTCCGCGCTGGCCGGATTTCCAGGCAGCTTACGCGGGCGTCGATATCCATCTCGCCGCGGCGGGCGGCCCGTTCTCGTTCGACAACGGCATCGACATGGCGATCCGCCGCAATGACTTTGCGTGGCCCGCCGGCTATCACGCGGAGCGACTGTTCGCGGAGAAGGTCGGTCCGGTGTGCCGGCCCGACAAGGTCGATGCGTGGTTTTCAGGCAGTCGGCATGACCGCGCGTTGAAGCGGGGCGCGCCGCGACTGCATACCCGGACGCGGCCGGACGCATGGAAGGAATGGGCGGCGGCCGCGCATCAGCCGGCGGGAAGCGGACGCGGGCAGGCGTTCGACCATTTCTATTTCAGCCTTCAGGCGGCCGTCGCGGGGCTGGGTGTCGCGATCGGGCCGTGGCATCTCGTTCGCGACGACCTCGAAAGCGGCGTGCTGGTCGCGCCGATGGGTTTCGTCGACGACGGCTCGCACTATTGCCTGCTGACGCCGGAGCCCGTGAAGGACGGAAGCGCACAAGCGGATCTGCTCGGCTGGCTGAAGGCGATGGCCTGACGTGTGAGCCGGACCGCTTTTAGCGCCGGCGACATCCAGAAATTCAAAAAAAATGGCGCCGCGGCCATTCAGCCCGCGGCGCCATTGCGTGCCGCCACGACGGGCATCACCCGCCGCAGCGCGACAGCATGCTTAGATCTGCACGGTGTCGGCGACTTCCTTGAAGTCTTCGATCTGGTCGAAGTTCATGTACTGGTAGATCTTGTCGCCGTTTGCCGTGAGCACGCCCATGTCGGCCATGTACTCTTCCTTGGTCGGGATCTTGCCCAGACGCGAGCAGATCGCCGCCAGTTCCGCCGAGCCGAGGTACACGTTCGTGTTCTTGCCCAGGCGGTTCGGGAAGTTGCGGGTCGACGTCGACATCACCGTCGCGCCTTCGCGCACCTGCGCCTGGTTGCCCATGCACAGCGAGCAGCCCGGCATTTCGGTGCGAGCGCCGGCCGTGCCGAACACGCCGTAGTGACCTTCTTCCGTCAGCTGCTTCTGGTCCATCTTGGTCGGCGGCGCGACCCACAGCTTGACCGGAATGTCGCGCTTGCCTTCCAGCAGCTTCGACGCGGCACGGAAGTGACCGATGTTGGTCATGCACGAGCCGATGAACACTTCGTCGATCTTGGCGCCGGCCACGTCGGACAGCGTCTTCACGTCGTCCGGGTCGTTCGGGCATGCGACGATCGGCTCGTGGATGTCGGCGAGGTCGATCTCGATGACGGCCGCGTATTCGGCGTCGGCATCCGGCGCGAGCAGTTGCGGGTCAGCCAGCCACTGCTCCATCGCCGCGATACGGCGCTGCAGGCTGCGCGGATCCTGGTAGCCCTGCGCAATCATCCACTTGAGCAGCGTGATGTTGCTGTTCAGGTATTCGATGATCGGTTCCTTGTTCAGGCGCACCGTGCAACCGGCGGCCGAACGCTCGGCCGACGCATCCGACAGTTCGAACGCCTGCTCGACCTTCAGGTCGGGGAGGCCTTCGATTTCGAGGATGCGGCCCGAGAAGATGTTCTTCTTGCCTTGCTTCGCGACCGTCAGCATGCCTTGCTTGATCGCGTACAGCGGAATCGCGTTGACGAGGTCACGCAGCGTGACGCCCGGCTGCATCTTGCCCTTGAAGCGGACCAGCACCGATTCCGGCATGTCGAGCGGCATCGTGCCGGTGGCGGCCGCGAACGCGACCAGGCCCGAGCCTGCCGGGAAGCTGATGCCGATCGGGAAGCGCGTGTGCGAGTCGCCGCCGGTGCCGACGGTGTCGGGCAGCAGCATGCGGTTCAGCCACGAGTGGATCACGCCGTCGCCCGGACGCAGCGCGATGCCGCCACGCGTGCTGATGAAGTTCGGCAGCGTCTGGTGCGTCTTCACGTCGACCGGCTTCGGATAAGCGGCGGTGTGGCAGAACGACTGCATCACGAGGTCGGCCGAGAAGCCGAGGCACGCCAGATCCTTCAGTTCGTCGCGGGTCATCGGGCCCGTGGTGTCCTGCGAGCCGACCGAGGTCATCTTCGGTTCGCAGTACGTGCCCGGGCGCACGCCCTGGCCTTCCGGCAAACCGCATGCGCGGCCGACCATCTTCTGCGCGAGCGAGAAGCCCTTGCCGCTGTCGGCCGGCTGGTGCGGCAGGCGGAACAGCGTCGACGGTGCGAGGCCCAGCGCTTCACGCGCCTTCGCGGTCAGGCCGCGGCCGATGATCAGCGGAATGCGGCCGCCGGCGCGCACTTCGTCGAACAGCACGTCGGACTTGACCTGGAATTCGGCGATCACGTTGCCGTCCTTCAGCGCCTTGCCTTCGTACGGGCGCAGTTCGACCACGTCGCCCATGTTCATCTGCGACACGTCGAGTTCGATCGGCAGCGCGCCGGCGTCTTCCATCGTGTTGTAGAAGATCGGGGCGATCTTGCCGCCGAGGCACACGCCGCCGAAGCGCTTGTTCGGCACGAACGGGATGTCCTCGCCGGTGAACCACAGCACCGAGTTGGTGGCCGACTTGCGCGAGGAGCCGGTGCCGACCACGTCGCCGACGTAGGCGACCAGGTGACCCTTTTCCTTCAGCGATTCGATGAACTTGACCGGGCCGCGCTTGCCGTCTTCTTCCGGCGTGATGCCGGGGCGCGCGTTCTTCAGCATCGCCAGCGCGTGCATCGGGATGTCCGGGCGGGTGGTGGCGTCCGGGGCCGGCGACAGGTCGTCGGTGTTGGTTTCGCCCGTGACCTTGAACACCGTGATGGTCAGGCTTTCCGGCACTTCCGGACGGCTCGTGAACCATTCGGCGTCGGCCCAGCTCTGCAGCACGGCCTTCGCGTGCGCGTTGCCCTGGTCGGCGAGTTCCTTCACGTCATGGAACTGGTCGAACATCAGCAGGGTTTTCTTCAGCGCGTCGGCAGCGACGGCCGCGACCGCTTCGTCGGACAGCAGCTCGATCAGCGGCTGGATGTTGTAGCCGCCGAGCATCGTGCCGAGCAGCTCGGTCGCGCGCTCGCGCGAGATCAGCGGGCAGGCCGTCTCGCCCTTCGCGACGGCGGCCAGGAAGCCGGCCTTCACGCGCGCGGCTTCGTCGACGCCGGCGGGCACGCGGTGGGTGATCAGGTCGAGCAGCGTCTGCTCTTCGCCTGCGGGCGGGTGCGCCAGCAGTTCCACCAGTTCGGCGGTTTGCTGGACCGTCAGCGGCAGGGGGGGAATACCGAGCGCGGCGCGGGCGGCCACGTGAGCACGAAAGTTTTCAAGCATGGGGGGACCTGCTGAGATTGCGTTTCAGGGGAAGGGCTTTCCAGGCACGCCGAGGCTGCTGTTCCGGACACTGCTTCACTGCTTGGACGGGATTCTAGTCGCAATATGGTCAGGCGTCAAATGTCTTATGTCTTATATAAGAGTTGCGCCGCATGGCGGCTGAGCCGTCTTGCCGGGTATCCGGCGGGGCGCATCGAAGCTGGATGCAAAGCGGGCGGAAAATCGCGAACTGCGTGGGCCGGAGCGGGACGGTTCGACGCAGGGGCGTGATCGTGAATTTGGGCCGTCGCTACGATGCCCTGACGGCGGGACGGCATTTCGCTTGCCCTTGGTGCGACGCGTGCCGGGGTAGCTTCCAGCTCCTATATCATTCGTGTCAGTCCGTGCGCGGTAGCTGTACTTGCAGGCTGGAGGGCGGATTCCTCATGCCCGCATGCCGCCGAAGGCATCGATAAATTGTGGATATGCATCAGGAGTTGCTACGTGGAAAAGTCTGAGTTGCGGAATGATCTGGTGGAGTTGCGCGAACTCGTCCGCCAGTTTGTCGACGAGCGCGACTGGGACAAATTCCACACGCCGAAGAACCTGGCGACAGCGCTCAGCATCGAAGCGAGTGAATTGCTGGAGCCGTTTCAATGGCTCGTTTCGGGCGACAAGAGCGAACTTGGCGAAGCCAACCTGACGGCCGTCCGTCACGAGATGGCCGACGTATTGGTGTATCTGGTTCGCCTCGCGGACAAGATGGGTGTCGATCTTTTTCAGGCGGTGCTTGAGAAGATGGAGCTCAACCGGGCAAAGTATCCGGCTGACAGAGTGAGGGGCGACTCGCGAAAATACTCTGAATATAAAAATCAGGAGAAATGAGGCTGGATGCGAGTCACGGCAAGTCGCGTGGCTTGATGATCCATTTGCCTGTTTCGTGGGCGGGGTTCATGACAACCTCGTTACGACCGGAGATGTAGTCGACCCCGATTTGGGGTCCGGATGCGGCCTTTTCGTACGCGCACATCGCGTTCTCCGTGACGCAGTGGTTCGGCACGCGCAAGGGCGCGCCGATGACGGCCGAAACCCCGAACCGGCTCGCCCGGCGCGAACGGATGCCCGCGCGTCCGGCCTTGCGGAAAGTGGCCGGCGCGCCGGCCGGCTACCCGACGTCGATCGACCACCCGTCCCGGATTTTCTTCGCGAGTTCGTCTAGCCGCCAGTCAGGCATCGGGCAGCCTAAGCCCGCCGGTCGCCGCCCGATGCGAACGGATCACCCGCCCGTCACCGGCGGGAAAAACGCCACCTCGCTATCCTCCCGCACGACGAATCCCCCGGTCACCATCTCGAGATTCACGGCCGCCCGCACGGGCCGGTCCATCCGCAACGCTTCGCCGCTGCGCGCGTCGCGTGCGGCGAGCGTGCCGCGCAGCGCGTCGACGGTGACCTCGTGCGCATCGATCTCGACGACTTCCTGATCGATATGCAGCTGTTCGCGAATGCTCGCAAAGTATTTGATCGTCAGTTTCATTGAAATGTCCCGGGCGAAATCGGCGAAATGGGCGGAATCGGCAACGCATCGGCCGGCACGCTCAACCCCATCGCCGCATCGCCTGATCGTCGTGCGCCTTCGGCTCGACCCAGCCGGCCACGCCGTCGTGCCGGATCTCCTTCTTCCAGAACGGCGCATGCGTCTTCAGGAAGTCCATGATGAATTCACACGCATCGAATGCCGACGCACGATGCGCGGCGGCCACCACGACGATCACGACCGGCTGGCCGAGCGGAATGCGCCCGACGCGATGCACGATCCTGACCGCTTCGAGCCGCCAGCGCGCGCTGGCTTCCTCGACGATGCTCCAGAGCGCCTGCTCGGTCATCGTCGGATAGTGCTCGACTTCGAGCGCGATCACGTCGTCGACGTCGCCTTCGTTGCGCACGACACCGATGAAATTCACGACCGCGCCGACATTCGGATTCCGAACGATCGGTGCGATCTCGGTTCCAGCGTCGATCGCCGCGTACTGCACACGCACCTCGAAGCCGGCGGCAATCGCCGGCGGCGGCTCGGCGTGCGGCTCGGCGGGTTCGGCATGGGTGGCGTCACGCGACGGATCGTCGGGTGACGCGGCACGGGATTCGGTGAAACTCGTCATGACGGTTCTCCAGTAAGCGGTGCGCGCCGCCGAGCGCGGCAGCCGTCAGCCGCCGACGAGCGACATGCGCACGGTCGGATAGGTCTTGCCCGACGGCCGGGCCGCACGCGTGGCGCGCCGCTCGGAGTAGCGGTCGTCGCGCCGCGTCCATCGCGCATGCACGGCGTCGGCGAGGTGGTCGACCGATGCGCCGTCGTCGAGCCACGGCCGCAGGTCGGTGCCCCGCATCGCGAACAGGCATGTATAGAGCTGGCCGTCGGCCGACACGCGGGCGCGCGAGCACGTGCCGCAGAACGGATGCGACACGCTCGCGATGAAGCCGACCTCGCCCGCGCCGTCGATGTGCCGGCAGCGGATGGCGGTGGCGTCGTGGCCGGGTTCGCCGACGAGCACGAGCGGATAGCTCGCGTCGATGCGTTCGCGCATCCGCGCGGCCGGCACGACCTTGTCGCCGGACCACGCGCTCGCGCCGCCGACGTCCATGTATTCGATGAAGCGCACGGCCACGCCGCTATGACGGAAGTGGCGCACGAGCGGCAGGATCTGGTCGTCGTTCGCACCGCGCTCGATCACGGCGTTGACCTTCACGGGCGCGAGCCCGGCCGCCTGCGCAGCCTCGATGCCGGCCAGCACGCGCGCGACCGGCACGTCGGTGTCGGTCATCCTGCGGAACACGGCATCGTCGATCGCGTCGAGGCTCACGGTCACGCGCGACAGGCCCGCATCGCGCAGCGTGCGTGCCTTCGCGGCGAGCAGCGAACCGTTGGTCGTCAGCGCGATTTCGACGGGCTTGCCGTCGACGGTCGTCAGCGTCGCGAGCCGTTCGATCAGCGCTTCGAGATTGCGGCGCAGCAGCGGCTCGCCGCCGGTGAGGCGGATCTTCTCGACGCCGAGCGAGACGAACGCGCGCGCGATCTTCTCCAGTTGCGCGAACGACAGCCGCTCGGACGACGGCATGAACGCATAGTCGGGCCCGAAGCTGTCGCGCGGCATGCAATAGCCGCAGCGGAAGTTGCACTGGTCGATGACGGACAGCCGCAGATCGCGCAGCGGCCGCGCGAGCGTGTCGAGCGGGCGGGAGAAGGCGCCGGGCGATGCGCCGCCGGATGCAATGGCGGCCGGTGCGGGAGCGATGGCATTCACGATCGGTTTTTCGACCTGCATGAAGTGAGCGGAGCGGCGTCGCCGATCGGCCGCCTGTGTGCCGACGTGTCGGCGCACGGGTCGTGACGAGCCTCTTCGTGAGGATAGTCCGCCGGATTTTCCCGACAGGGACACAATCCCGCCCGAAATGCAGGAATACAGTTCGTGATCCTGCCTGCACGCAAGGCGGACATGACGCGCATGGGCATGCTCACGCGAGCCAGTGCGCGAAATCGTAATACGGCACCGCGTCGCCGCGCGCGATGCGTCGGCCGGCCGGCAGCCGCGCGAGCCCGCTCGCCTGAACGAGCGATTGCAGCGTGCCGGCGCCTTGTTGCCGCAGCGTATCGAGTACGGGCGCGCCGTTGGCGTCGAGGGTGCGGCGCACGCGGACGACGCGCTCGCGCTGCGCATCGGGTTCGACGTCGATGTCGATCGGCAGCGACGGCACGGCCGGCAGGCAGTCGTCGCGCCCCTGCAGGCAGCGGATCAGCGGCGCGACGAACAGCGCGAACGCGGTCATCGCGGCGCCCGGATTGCCGGGCAGCAGCACCACGGGCCGTTCGTCGAGCCGCGCGAGCGCGACCGGCTTGCCGGGTTTCATCCGCACGCCCGACACCACGAACGACGCGCCGAGCGCGGTCAGCGCGGGACGCAGCAGGTCCTTGTCGCCGACCGATGCACCGCCGACGCAGACGACCAGGTCGCAGCGCGCGGCCATGCCGCGCAGCGCCTGTTCGATGGCGGCCCGCGTGTCGGCGGCGTGCTCGCTCGCCGCGACGCCGGCACCGGTTCCCGACACCAGCGCGGCGAGCATCGGCGCGTTGCTGTTGTAGATTTGCTGCGGCGCGCGCGGCTGGCCGCACGGGACAAGCTCGTCGCCGGTCGTCAGGATGCCGACCCGCAGTGGCGGGCGCACGTCGATGCGCGTGCAACCCTGCGCGGCGGCGACGCCGACGTGCATCGCGCCGAGCCGCACGCCGGCCGGCATCAGCAGGGCGCCCGCGCGCACTTCCTCGCCGCGGCGGCGGATATGCGATCCGCTGCGCTGCGGTGTGTCGAACGCAACCCAGCCATCCTGTTCGTGCGCGTGCTCCTGCATCACGACGGTGTCGGCGCCCGGCGGAATCAGGCTGCCGGTAAAGATGCGCGCGGCCGTGCGCGGCGCGAGCGCCGACGGCGCGTCGCCCGCATAGCAGCGCTGCGCGACGCGCAGCGGCTCGCCGTGTTCGAGGTCCGCGTGACGGACCGCGTAGCCGTCCATCGCGCTCTGGTCGGCGGGCGGCTGGTCGAGCACGGCGGTGAGCGGCGTGGCGAGCACGTGGCCGGCCGCCTGCGCGACCGGGATGGAGACGGCCGCATGCGACGGTGCGAATACGCCGGCGAACTGCCGTTGGGCGGTGTCGAAATCGGTCAGGGGTTTCATCAAGCGGTGAGCGCCTGCGCTTGCGCAGGCGTCGGTTCGGGTAACGGGAGCGGGTCGGGCGACACGTATTCGACGAAGCCGTCGTTGCGGCAGAAGCCGAGCAGCCGCACGCCGGCTTCGCGGGCGACGTCGATCGCGAGCGAGGTCGGCGCCGAGATCGTCGCGATCATCGGGATGCCGACGCGTGCCGCCTTGCGCACGAGCTCGTAGCTCGCGCGGCTGGACAGGAACACGAAGCCCGCACCCAGGTCGGCGCGGCGCCGCGCGAGCCGGCCGATCAGCTTGTCGAGCGCGTTGTGGCGGCCGACGTCCTCGACGACTTCCAGCACCGTGCCGTCGCGCTCGCACCACGCGGCCGCGTGGATGCCGCCGGTCGCGTGCATCAGCGGCTGCCGCTGCGGCAGCGCGCGGGCGGCGCGCGCGACGGCGTCGGCGCCGATGCCGGCCGCCGCGCCCGCGGCCGCGATGCGCGGCGGATGCAGGTCGAGCTGCGCGATGCTCTCGATCCCGCAGACGCCGCAGCCGGTGCGGCCGGCCAGCGCGCGCCGGTGCGCCTTCAGCGCCATGAACGCCTGCTGCGCCACGGTGAGCCGCACTTCGGCGCTGCCGGGCCGGCATTCGCTTTCGATATCGAAGACGTCCGACGCGCGCTCGACGATCCCTTCGCTCAGCGCGAAGCCGAGGCCGAACGCGTCGAGGTCGATCGGCGTCGCCATCATCACCGTGTGCGCGATGCCGTTGAATACGAGTGCAACCGGCGTTTCGTCGACGACGCGATCGACGGTGTCCCGCGCGTCGCCGGCACGATGACGCGTCACATGACACGCGCGGGTGCCGGCCGGATCGTCGGGGCGGTCGCTGGGATCCATGCGGGTTTCTCCAGGGGGATCGGCCGGCGCGGGCGCCGGGCGATCGAAACGGATTCTGCGGGGGCGGTGCGCGGGGTCGCGCTCGTTCGCCACGGGCAGGCCAGGAGCCGATGGTACGGGCGTTCGGCGGTGCCGCGGATGCACAGCGTTGCAGAGCGGAAAGCAGTACAGCTGAGGGCCTCGCGGCGCCGAAACGGGTTTTCCGTACACACATCTTCGGCCCCGGGGAAAGCACAGTTTCAGCGCACGTCCGCGCGATTGCGAGTATCGTCTGAAACGCGATATCGTCATTCACGCTTCGTTGCCGTGCACTGCGATCCGTCGTTGTGTGCACGTGCCGTCGCGAAGCCGTCGCGCGATTTCCTGCTTCGAGCTGACGTCCTCACAACCACGAGCAAATTACGGTCATGGAAATCTTCGATGCGTTCCATCTCGCCCGATTGCAATTCGCGTTCACGGTGTCGTTCCACATCGTGTTTCCGGCGATCAGCATCGGCATGGCGAGCTTCCTGGCGGTGCTGGAATGGCGCTATCTCGTCACCGGCGACGCCGCCTACAAATCCATGTTCCAGTTCTGGTCGAAGATCTTCGCGATCGGCTTCGGGATGGGCGTCGTCTCCGGCGTCGTGATGGCCTACGAGTTCGGCACGAACTGGGCGGGCTTCTCGCGCGTCGCGGGCAATATCACCGGCCCGCTGCTCACGTACGAAGTCCTGACGGCCTTCTTCCTCGAAGCCGGCTTCCTCGGCGTGATGCTGTTCGGCTGGCAGCGCGTCAGCCCGCGTGCGCACTTCTTCGCGACGCTGATGGTCGCGGTCGGTACGCTGATCTCGACGTTCTGGATCCTCGCGTCGAACAGCTTCATGCAGACGCCGCAGGGCTACAAGATCGAGAACGGGCTCGTCGTGCCGGTCGACTGGTTCAAGATCATCTTCAACCCGTCGTTCCCGTATCGCCTCGTGCACATGACGATCGCCGCGTTCATCGTCGCGGGCTTCATCGTCGCCGCGTGCGGCGCGTGGCACCTGCTGAAGGGGCGCCGCGACGAGCCGGTCAAGCGCAGCTTCTCGATGGCGCTGTGGATGCTGCTGCTGCTCGCGCCGATCCAGATCGTCGTCGGCGACGCGCACGGGCTGAACACACGCGAATACCAGCCGGCGAAGATCGCGGCGATCGAAGGGCTGTGGGAAACCGAGAAGGGCGGCACCGCGCTGAACCTCGTCGGGCTGCCCGACATGCAGGCCGAGACGACGCGCTATGCGGTCCAGGTGCCGCACCTCGGCAGCCTGATCCTCACGCACAGCTGGAGCGGCGAGATTCGCGGGCTGAAGGAATTCCCGGCGCAGGACCGTCCGTATTCGCCGATCGTGTTCTGGACCTTCCGGATCATGGCCGGCCTCGGGATGCTGATGCTGCTCACCGCGCTGCTCGGCCTGCTGCTGAGAAAGGGCGGACGCCTGTATGAAACGCGCTGGTTCCAGTGGTTCGTCGTGTGCATGGGGCCGTCGGGCATCGTCGCGCTGCTGGCCGGCTGGATCACGACCGAGGTCGGGCGGCAGCCGTGGACCGTATACGGCGTGCTGCGCACCGTCGATTCGGTCGCGCCGCTCAGCGCGCAGCAGGTCGGCGTGTCGCTGCTGATCTTCGTGGTCGTGTATTTCCTGGTGTTCGGAACGGGTATCTACTACATGCTGAACCTGATGAAGCGCGGACCGGCTGCCCACGCCGGATACATCGAGCTGCACCGGCATCCGGGGCTGCGCAAGAGCGCGCTGTCCACGCCGCTGAACGTCACCGAAGCGGAGTAAGCCATGCAGATCGATCTTCCTGTCGTGTGGGCCGCGATCATCGGCCTCGGCGTGTTCCTCTACGTGATGCTGGACGGCTTCGACCTCGGCATCGGCCTGCTGTTTCCGTTCTTCGACGCCAAGGTCGAACGCGAAGTCATGCTGAATACCGTCGCGCCGGTGTGGGACGGCAACGAGACCTTTCTGGTGCTCGGCGGCGCGGGCCTGTACGGCGCATTCCCGGTCGTCTACTCGACGCTGTTGCCGGCGAACTACCTGCCGCTGATCCTGATGGTGGTCGGGCTGATCTTCCGCGGCGCGGCGTTCGAGTTGCGCGCGAAGGCGAACCGCACGCAACACCTGTGGGATCTCGCGTTCATCGGCGGCTCCGCGCTGGCCGCGTTCTGCCAGGGCGTCACGCTGGGTTCGCTGTTGCAGGGCATCCGGATCGTGAACAACCAGTTCGCGGGCGGGCCGTTCGACTGGTTGTCGCCGTTCAGCCTGTTCTGCGGGATCGGCGTGCTCGTCACCTATGCGACGCTCGGCTGCGGCTGGCTGATCCTGAAGGTCGACGGCGAACTGCAGCGCAAGATGCGCGTGCTGATGAAGCCGCTCGCGGGCGTGCTGCTCGCCGTGATGGGCGTGGTCAGCCTGTGGACCGTGATCGGGCTGCCGGCCGTCGCGCACCGCTGGTTCGGCAGCGGCTACCTCGGCTGGTTCCTGCCGGTGCCGGTCCTCGTCGTCGCATGCGTGTGGGGCATCTTCCACACGCTGAAGCGCCGGCACGAGGCAACGCCGTTCCTGCTGACGCTCGCGCTCGTGTTCCTCGGCTATACCGGGCTCGTGATCAGCATCTGGCCGAACATCGTGCCGCCGTCGCTGACGATCTGGGATGCGTCGTCGAGCCATTCGAGCCAGCTGTTCGCGCTCGTCGGCACCGTGATCGTGCTGCCGATCATCCTCGTGTACAACGCGTTGCAGTACCGCGTGTTCCGCGGCAAGGTGCGCGAGGGCGACGCCGGCTATCACTGACCGGCGCGGCCGGTGACGGCGCGCGGCGCGCGCGGGCGTATCATCTCGCGCAGCCGCCGTGCGTCTCGTCACCCGGCCCGGTATCGATCGGACAGCGGCCCGCCACGCGCGGGCCGTCGCACATCGGGCGGCGGCGCGCCGCATTGCGTATTCCCTTGGCAGTCGAGACAACACCATGATCGTCAGACCACGACAAAACTGGCTCAGGATGCTGTTCGTATGGAACGGCTCCGTGCTGCAGTCGATCATTCCGCAACTCGTGTTCATGGCGATCGTCAGCACGCTGGCGGTCTTCACGAACGGGCGCATCTTCGGCGAGAAGATTCCGCTGAACACGGCGCCGTTCACGCTGTTCGGGCTCGCGCTCGCGATCTTTCTCGCGTTTCGCAACAACGCGAGCTTCGAGCGCTTCAAGGAGGCGCGGCTTCTGTGGGGCAACTTGCTGATCGCCGCGCGCACCGTCACGTCGCAACTGCGGCCCTACCTGCCCGACAGCGTCGGCGACGCGGAGTGCAACCGGCTCGCCGATCTGCTGATCGCGTTCACGTATGCGCTGAAGCATCAGCTGCGTCATACCGATCCGGCGCAAGACCTGCAGCGCATCCTCGGCGCCGAGCGCGCCGCCGCGTTCGCGCACAAGTGCTACCAGCCCGTCGCGATTCTCGACGAACTGCGCGGCGGGATCGTCCGCGCGCTGGGCCGCGCGCCGGGCAGCGACGCGACGTGCTGGATGTTCGATGCGCAGTTGGTCGAGCTGGGCAAGGCGGTGGGCGGCTGCGAGCGGATCCTGACGACGCCGATTCCGTTCTCGTACAGCGTGCTGCTGCATCGCACCGTCTATGCTTATTGCGTGCTGCTGCCGTTCGGCCTCGTCGATTCGACGGAGTTTTTCACGCCGCTGATTTGCGTGTTCATTTCGTACACGCTGATCGCGCTCGAAGCGATCGCGAACGAGGTCGCGGAGCCGTTCGGCCTCGCGCCGAACGCGCTCGCGCTCGATGCGATGGCGCGCACGATCGAACGGTCGGTGCTGGAGCTGGGCGATCGCGCGATGCCGGAGGAATTCGTGCCGGCATCGACGTATCAGATCACGTGAGCGGCACGGCGACGACGCGCGCGGCGGCACGCGTGATTCGGAGAACATCACATGCGCATCTACGTGACGAGCATCTTTGTCGACGATCAGGACAAGGCGCTCGCGTTCTATACCGACACCCTCGGCTTCCGGCTGAAGAACAACGTGCCGGTGGGCGAGTACCGCTGGCTGACGGTCGTGTCGAAGGACCAGCTTGACGGCACCGAGCTGATGCTCGAGCCGAGCCATCATCGCGCGGTCGAGCCTTATCGTCAGGCGCTCTACGAGGACGGCATTCCGGCGGCGTCGTTCCAGGTCGACGATCTCGGCGCGGAGTTCGCGCGGCTCGACGCGCTCGGCGTGCGCTTCACGCTGGCGCCGATGGACGCGGGGCCCGTGCGCGTCGCGGTGCTCGACGATACGTGCGGCAACCTCGTGCAGCTGATGCAGATGAAGTGACGCGTGGCGGGCGCCGTGTTCGACGCGCCGATCAAAGCGTCGGTGACGCTGCGTGAGGATCAGTTCCTGATCGCATCCGCGTCCCACGCACCCAGCGCGATGGCTTTGCCCAGCATGCCGACGGTCAACGCGTCTCGATCGAACGTATGGGGCTTCCTGAGAATGAACTTGCGAACCAGGTGATACAGGAGCCCTTCACCCTCCATCAGGAAGTAACGCCCGAAATCGCAGTCGCCGCGATCCACACCGAATCGCGCGAAGAAGCGCTCCATGAAGATGTCCGCGTCGTCTCCGGTTTGTCCGAGATCGTCGGCGATCGAGGTCTCCGCGGTAATCCGCTGTTTGCTCGATACTGCCGCCTCCTCGCGAACGAATGCTTCCAGTGCTTCCCAAATGTGGCGGTCGTCCGTCATGGAATCCTGTCCTCCGGTTTTGCGATCTGGTTGTACCGGTAGCCGGTTCGAAGTGACATGTTTGTGTAGACTCGTGCTCGTTCAACGGAGCCAATCCCATGCAACTTCTCGACCACGTGTCCATCGGCGTTCCTGATATCGACCAGGCACGCCCTTTCTACGATGGCGTCATGGCCGCACTTGGCGCGGCCAAGGTTTACGACCGGCCCGCCGCACTCGGTTACGGCGAACGCTGCAATGCAAACGACACCGCCTCGACTTTCCTGGCCGTGTATCTCGATCCCGCCGAAGTTGGAACGAGCAAGCGGCACTGGTGCTTCAAGGCCGCTTCTCGCGAGCAGGTACATGCATTTTTCGAGGCAGGGCTCTGCGCGGGCGGGCAGTCCGACGGCGATCCCGGATTGAGGCCGCATTATCACGCCGACTACTACGCGGCGTTTCTCGTCGACCCTGCCGGCAACCGGATCGAGGCCGTGTGCCACGCAGCGCCGTCGGCGCACGAGCGGTCGTGACGGTGCTTGCGGACGACTGACCGCGGCTTCGCGGTGTGCGGGTGGACATCGGGGTAAGCGCGGCGCCGGCATTGCGCCACGCCACGCCGCCCGGCCGTGTTTGCCGCGCACGGCTCAATCGAAATACGTGAGCCCCATCGCGCCTTTCACCTCGGCCAGCGTCGCGCCGGCCACCTCGCGCGCATGCATCGTGCCGCGCTTCAGGATCGCCATCACCTCCGCCTTGTCCGCCTCGAATTCGCGGCGGCGCGCACGGATCGGCTCGATCAGCGCCTGCAGCCGCTCGTTCAGCACGCGCTTGACGACGCTGTCGCCGAGGCCGCCGCGGCGATAGTGCGCCTTCAGTTCGTCGACCTTCTGCACGTCGGGCTCGAACGCGTCGAGGAACGTGAACACGACGTTGCCTTCGACCTGGCCGGGATCGCTCACGCGCAGGTGGTTCGGATCCGTGTACATGTCCTTCACGGCCTGCGCGATCTCGTCCGGCGTCGAGCCGAGCGTGATCGCGTTGCCGAGCGACTTGCTCATCTTCGCCTTGCCGTCGATGCCCGGCAGCCGCGTGACCGCCGACAGCACCGCCTCGCATTCCACCAGCACCGGCTTGTCGACCGTCGCGTTGAAGCGGCGCACGAGTTCGTTGGTCTGTTCGATCATCGGCAGCTGGTCGTCGCCGACCGGCACGTGCGTCGCCTTGAACGCGGTGATGTCGGCGGCCTGGCTGACGGGATAGGTCAGGAAGCCAGCCGGGATGTCGCGCTCGAAGCCGCGCAGGCGGATCTCTTCCTTGATGGTCGGGTTGCGCTCGAGGCGCGCGACCGTGACGAGGTTGAGCAGGTATTGCGACAGTTCGGCGAGCTCGGGCACCTGCGACTGGACGACGATCGTCGAGATCGCCGGGTCGATGCCGACGGCCAGGTAGTCGAGCGCGACCTCGATCACGTTTTCGGTGACGCGCTGGCGACGGCCCATGTTGTCGGTCAGCGCCTGCGTGTCGGCGAGCAGCAGGAACTGCGTCGCGTCGTGCTGCATCTGCACGCGCGCGCGCAGCGAGCCGATGTAGTGGCCGAGATGCAGCGGGCCGGTCGTGCGGTCGCCGGTGAGGATGGTCGGTCGGGTCGGGTGCGTCATGGTGTGGATTGGCTCCGGGTTATCGAAGCCACCAGCCATGATTCGGGCGCAGAAACGACAATGCCGCCATGGCTGGCGGCATCACGTTCGGGACATGCAAAAGGAAACGGGCCGCCTGGGTCAGGCGCGCCACCAGCGATGCACGTTCGGCGAGGCAGGTTGGGTTTCCATTGCGCGAGTATAGCGTAGTGCGGGGACGGGCGTGCTGCGTCAGCGTATGACCGACTCCATCGCGAGGTAGGCGGTTTCGGCCGACGGCCACAGCAGGTACAGCAGGCCGGCCATCAACAGCAGCGCGCCGGCGCGTACCAGCGGCGTGCGGTCGATCTCGCCCAAGGTGCGGATGTGCTGCTTCAGTTTCTTCATGCTTGCAGGCGCAACGTGCGCTACTCCAACGGTTGCTGCAACGGGTCGGGTGGGGCCGACGCCGGGGTGTTGCGGGGTTCGACGGGGGGCTGAGCCGGTGGCTCGGCGCGGCAAGGGATCGCGTGCGGGAGATCGAAAAGGGGAACGATCAGGTGCGCCGGATGCGTCTCGCCTAGTGATGCGCATCCTACCAGTTCGACGGCGTGCGCATAGTCAAGAATTGTGGGGTGGGGACAGGTTAAAGGGACGCAACGTAAAATCAGCGGCATATGAACGGAGATGCTGTCCCGACTGCGGGCCATTGCCGACGGCCCATGAAATTGCCGGATGAGGGCCTTGTCAGCAGGCCGTTTGTGCCGTTCCATACTGCGCACGTGACCGTGCATTCATTTCTTGTCGTGCAAGGTATTCGATATCGTGCGAATTCGATTGCGTCTGATTACCGCGGACCGTGGCCGGCAGATCCGATTGGCTTCCGTTCTTCTGATCGTTGGATGTGCCGCCTGTTCAAGGAACGATTCGCTTCCTCGCAACATGTCGCTGACTGCGTTCAATCCGCACCGCGAAGCGTTCGAATGCAAGCATGAAGCCGACGTTGTTCCTCGGATCGATCCAGAGGCAGATCGTTGGAATACGCGAGCGATCGCGCTCTCCAGTTCGTTGCTGTGGCCGGATCAGCGCGACTATAGGGGGGCCGTCGAGTTATGGGCGAAGGCCGCCGAGCGCAAACACTGGAAGGCGATGTTGAATCTGGCGAATGCGTACGCTCGCGGCGAAGGCGTGGATGGTGATTCCGAACATGCCGTTCAAATCGCTGAACAGGCGATGAAACTCGGCATTCCGGCGGCCTACGATCTGATGGGCACGTATTACATGGACGGGATGGGGGTAAGCAGGATGCGAGCAGAGCCTATGCATTCTGGCAACTGGCTGCCGATAGGGGCAGCCCGAATGCGATGGCCTATCTGGGCGGCAAGATGGATGCGATTTATGACGATCCCAAAGCGGGCTTTTGGGGTAATCGCAAGATTGCGCTTCAAATGCTGGAATGCGGTGTCGCGCAGGGTAACGGGCGTGCAGCATATGAACTGGGGACGACGATCATCGGTGATCGCCAAGAATTGGGCGAGAACAACCAACGTGCACTCAAAACCTTGCATGCGGGTGTGAAATTTGGGAGCGCCGAAAGTGCCGGATGGTTGAGCGCTTCATTTGGCAAGGGTGATCCGTTGGTCGGCCATGTCAAGGACGAGGCACGCGCCGAACGCTACGGAATTCTCGCCGACCGCCTCGAGCGCGATCCGGACCTTCGTCTGCCAAACCTTGACAAGGTCGTGCCGCTGCCGCCGGCCAAACTGCCCAAGTGGGACGGCAACAAAGCGACATTGATCGATGCGGCGAAACCGACGCTGCCGGTTTCGGACACGCTTCCCGTTTCCGCCGGGCATCGCATCGACCGTGCACATACGCAGGAATAGCGTTGGGCAGTCTGGGCCGAACGCGGTGCTCTATGCCCGTTCCGCCAGCCATGCTCGATCGCCCCAGCTTTTTTCTCGTCAACAACCACAAAAATGATCGTTTCGCCCTAGCGAGCCTGTCAGCAGAATGTCTCCATTCCCCCTCGCGCGACGACACGAGCATCGCCGCGAGCCGCACTTCAAGGAGACAGCCGTGGCAGTGGAAACAACCTCAATCGATACGCTGGTCGTCGGGGCCGGCCAGGCCGGCGTGGCCATGAGCGAGCACCTGGGCAAGCTCGGCGTGCCGCATCTCGTGCTGGAACGCGACCGCATCGCCGAGCGCTGGCGCACCGGGCGTTGGGATTCGCTGGTCGCGAACGGCCCCGCGTGGCACGACCGCTTTCCGGGCCTCGAATTCGACGGCCTCGATCCCGATGCGTTCGCCACGAAGGACCAGGTCGCCGACTATTTCGAAGCCTATGCGCGCAAGTTCGACGCGCCGATCCGCACCGGCGTCGAAGTGAAGAACGTCGTGCGCAACACGGGCAAGCCGGGGTTCATCGTCGAAACCTCGGAGGGCACGATCGAGGCGAACCGCGTGGTCGTCGCGACGGGCCCGTTCCAGCGTCCGGTCATCCCGCCGATCGCGCCGGACGACGCCAGCCTCGTGCAGATCCACTCCGCCGACTATCGCAATCCGGCGCAATTGCCGGACGGTGCGGTGCTGGTGGTCGGCGCGGGTTCGTCGGGCGTGCAGATCGCCGACGAGCTGCAGCGCGCGGGCCGGCAGGTCTACCTGTCGGTCGGCCCGCATGACCGCCCGCCGCGCGCGTATCGCGGCCGCGATTTCTGCTGGTGGCTCGGCGTGCTCGGCGAATGGGACAAGGAAGTCGCGACGCCCGGACGCGAACACGTGACGATCGCGGTGAGCGGTGCGCGCGGCGGCCACACGGTCGATTTCCGCGCACTCGCGCACCAAGGCGTGACGCTCGTGGGGCTGACGAAGTCGTTCGACGGCGGCGTCGCGGTGTTCGAACGCGATCTCGCGGCCAATCTCGCCCGCGGCGACGAGAACTACCTGTCGCTGCTCGACGCGGCTGACGCATACGCGGCACGCAACGGCCTCGACCTGCCCGAGGAACCAGAAGCGCGCCGCATCCTGCCGGATCCGGATTGCGTCGCGCAGCCGATCCTCGCGCTCGACCTAGCCGGCGCCGGCGTCACGTCGATCGTCTGGGCGACGGGCTACGCGGTCGACTACGGCTGGCTGAACGTCGACGCGTTCGCCGCGAACGGCAAGCCGCAGCATCAGCGCGGCGTGTCGAAAGAGCCGGGCATCTATTTCCTCGGACTGCCGTGGCTGTCGCGACGCGGCTCCAGCTTCATCTGGGGCGTGTGGCACGATGCGAAACATATCGCCGACCACATCGTCACGCAGCGCAAGTACCTCGACTATCACGACGCATCGCGACGCCGCGCCGAGACGCGCATCGCGCACGACGACACGGCGCACACGGCGCGGGTCGATGCCTGCCCGCTCGTCGACACGATCGACTGATACGCGCTCACGCCACGGCCCGCGCGCGGCAAGCAGCCCGGACGCGGCGCCCTCGCTACAACCCGAACCCGCCGCGACCGCTTCCGCTGCGGCGGGCGCACCCACCGTCAATCGAAGGACCTCGATGAGCCAGCCTACCCACACCCGTATCCGCATGTTCAACACGAAGGATACCTACCCGAACCAGACGCTCGACAACGACCTGTGCCAGGCCGTGCGGGCCGGCAATACCGTGTACGTGCGCGGCCAGGTCGGCACCGATTTCGACGGCAACCTGATCGGCCTCGGCGATCCGCGCGCGCAGGCCGCGCAGGCGATGAAGAACGTGAAGCAGCTGCTGGAGGAAGCCGGCAGCGACATCACGCACATCGTGAAGACGACGACCTACCTGATTGACCCGCGCTATCGCGAGCCGGTGTACCAGGAAGTCGGCACGTGGCTGAAGGGCGTCTATCCGATCTCGACGGGGCTCGTCGTGTCGGCGCTCGGCCAGCCGCAGTGGCTGATGGAGATCGACGTGATCGCCGTGATCCCGGACAACTGGCAGCCGAACCGCGCATAGGAGCCGACATGACTTTCTCCATCGTCGGGCGCTGCCCGGAAACGGGCCAGCTCGGGATCGCGATCAGCTCGTCGAGCATCGCGGTGGGCGCACGCTGCCCTTGGGTGCGCGCGGGCGTCGGCGCGGTCGCGACGCAGAACATCACGCTGCCGGCGCTGGGCCCGCAGATCCTCGATCTGATCGAGCATCGGCAACTCGCGCCGGCCGCCGCGCTCGACCACGCGCTCAGCGCGAACGGCTGGAGCCAGTACCGGCAGGTCACGGTGATCGACGGGCAGGGGCAGACCGCGTGCTTCACCGGCAAGGAAGCGCTCGGCACGCACCATGCAGCGCAGGGCGAGCAATGCGTGGCGGCCGGCAACCTGCTGGCCGCGCCGGCCGTGATCGATGCGATGGCGCGCGCGTTCGAGCAGGCGCCCGGGCTGCTGGCCGATCGCCTGCTGGCTGCGATGCACGCAGCGATCGCGGCGGGCGGCGAGGCGGGACCCGTGCATTCGGCCGCGCTGAAGGTGGCCGGCGACGTGACCTGGCCGATCGTCGACCTGCGCGTCGACTGGTCCGATGCCGATCCGATCGGGCAGCTCGATGCGCTGTGGCACGCGTATCGCCCGCAGATGCAGGATTACCAGACGCGCGCGCTGAACCCGACCGCCGCGCCGAGCTACGGGGTGCCGGGCGATGAGTGACACGTCGAGCCGCGCACTGCTCGAGCGGCTGATCGGCTTCGCGACGGTCAGCCGCGATTCGAACCTCGCGATGATCGAATTCATCCGCGATTATCTCGGCGGCTTCGGCGTCGAGAGCGAGCTGTTCTACAACGCGGAACGCACGAAGGCGAGCCTGTACGCGACGATCGGGCCGCGCGATCGCGGCGGCATCGCGCTGTCGGGCCATACCGACGTGGTGCCGGTCGATGGGCAGGCGTGGACGGTCGAGCCGTTCCGGCTGACCGAACGCGACGGCCGGCTGTACGGGCGCGGCACGGCCGACATGAAGGGCTTCATCGCGTCGGTGCTCGCGGCGGTGCCGGCGTTCGTCGCGCGGGCATCGAGCCTGCCGGTGCATCTCGCGTTTTCCTACGACGAGGAAGTCGGCTGTCTCGGCGTGCGGCCGATGCTCGACGCGCTGGCCGCGCGCGCGCACCGGCCGCGCCTGTGCCTGATCGGCGAGCCGACTGAACTGAAGCCGGTGCTCGGTCACAAGGGCAAGCTCGCGATGCGTTGCCACGTGAAGGGCGCGGCGTGCCACTCGGCGTACGCGCCGCTCGGCGTCAACGCGATCGACTACGCGGCGAAGCTGATCGGCCGGCTCGGCGAGATCGGCGCGGCGCTCGCGCGGCCCGAGCATCGCGACAACCGTTTCGATCCGCCGTTCTCGACCGTGCAGGCGGGACTGATCAAGGGCGGCCGCGCGCTGAACATCGTGCCGGCCGAATGCGAGTTCGACTTCGAGGTGCGGGCGCTGCCGGCGTTCGATGCGCACGACGTACCGATGAAGCTGCAGGATTATGCGGAATCCGAACTGTTGCCGAAGATGCGCGCGGTGCAACCCGATACCGACATTCGCCTGGAGCCGCTCGGCGCGTATCCGGGGCTCGCGACGTCGCCGGACAGCGAAGCCGCGCGACTGCTCGCGATGCTGAGCGGCTCCGACGCGTTCGACACGGTCGCGTTCGGCACCGAGGGCGGGCTGTTCGGGCAGGCCGGCATTCCGACCGTCGTGTGCGGGCCGGGCAGCATGGACCAGGGGCACAAGCCCGACGAGTTCGTCACGGTCGAGCAGCTGCACGGATGCGACGCGATGCTCGCCCGGCTTGCGGCGTATCTCGCTGAAGCGGGTTGATTCGATCGATCCGCACGACTCAGCCGACTCAGCGGATTCAGTCGACTGAGTCGGTCGGGTAGTCCTGCCGCTAACTGCACACCGCACGCTGCGCGCCCCCGGCGCGTGCGTCTTTCCCCGTCGTTCTACCGCACCGATTCCGTGACGATCTGCGCAAATCGCTCGCGGCAGAACTCGACGAACGACTGCGCCTGCTTCGTCAGTTGCCCGCGTTTGAGCCGTGCGCTCACGAGCCCCGACGGGCTGACCGTTTCGCTGAGGGCGATCGTCACGACGCGCCGGCCGTCGTACGTGTATTCGGAATGCGGCCGCGTGACGAGCAGCGAGAAGCCGAACCCCTGGCCGACCATCCCGCGCACCATCTCGATCGACGGCGAAGCGAACACGATGTTCGGCGTGAGCCCGAGTTCGTGAAACAGGCTGACGAAGTATGTTCGGCTCGGCAGCACGTCGAGCAGGATCATCGGCTCGACGCAGAGGTCGCGCAGCGAGACGTGCGACTGGCCCGCGAACCGGTGGTTCTCCGGCAGCAGCACGTACGGCTGCTGCGCCGGCATCAGCGGCTCGGTTTCGATCGTGCCGTCGAGATCGTGATCGTAGAGGAACGCGAGATCGAAGGTGCCGGCCGTGAGGCCCTGCACGAGCTCCTGCTGGTCGCCGTCGCGCAGCCGGATGTTGACGCCCGGGTAGCGCTCGCGAAAGCCCGCGATCAGTTGCGGCAGGTAGAGCGGGGCGACGGTCTCGAAGCAGCCGATATCGATCTGGCCGGTGACCACGTCGTTGTCGGCGAGCGCATTCTGTTCGAATTCGTGCGCGATGCGCAGCAGTTCCTGCGCCTTCCGGTAGAAACGCGTGCCGCTCGGCGTCAGCGACACGCCCTGCGCGTGATGGCGGATGAACAGCTTCACGCCGAAACTCTCCTCGAGCCCCTTGATCGCGCTGGAGATCGACGGCTGCGCGATGAAGAGCTGGCGCGACGCCTCGGCGACGCTGCCGGATTCCACCGTCGTCACGAAATATTTCAGTTGCCGCAAAGTGTAGTGAGCCACGAGCACCCCTGTTACCGCTGTTACCCCTGATACCCCTGTTACTCGGCTCCGGCGCGCACGCGTCGCCGGCGCGCGCAACCGGGCCATCGTTTCGGGTAGCACCTTAACCGAAGAAAATCGGCGCCGCCGTTTCCGCTGCAGAGCTTTTTCGTATGTCCCGGAAATATTTTTAGTATTTTCCGGTCGCCGCATGCGTGGCGCACCATCGTCTCCAATCCGGATCGCGACAAAAGCGCGCACGCACCGGCGGGGCATGTCATCCGTCCCCGCGCGTAGTGGCGTAGTGGCGTAGTGGGCGCCGGCGCGTCGATCGGCGTCGCCCGCGTGTCCGGACCCGATTGCAGGCGCGCGCACGGTCGCGCGCCGGCTGAAACGGCACGCGCGCATCGCCGCGCAGCACAGGAGACTTCGCCATGACGACCGCGGACCGCAACGCGTCCCCCATGATAGAGAAACACACGATCGGCTACGTGCCGCCCGCAGAACGCCACGGCAAGGTGCGCGACCTGTTCACGCTCTGGTTCGGCGGCAACATCGCGCCGCTGCCGATCGTGACCGGCGCGCTCGGCGTGCAGCTCTTTCACCTGAACCTGATGTGGGCGATCGTCGCGATCGTCGTCGGCCAGGCGGTCGGCGGCGTGCTGATGGCGCTGCATTCGGCGCAGGGGCCGCAGATGGGCATCCCGCAGATGATCCAGAGCCGCGCGCAGTTCGGTTCGTGGGGCGCGCTGCTCGTCACGGTGATCGCGGCGGTGATGTACGTCGGCTTCTTCGCGTCGAACATCGTGCTGGCCGGCAAGTCGGTGCACGGCATCGCGTCGTCGGTGCCGGTGCCCGTCGGCATCGTGATCGGCGCGGTGGGGTCCGGGCTGATCGGGATCGTCGGCTACCGGTTCATCCACATCCTGAACCGGATCGGCACATGGGTGCTGGGCATCGGCATCGTGGTCGGCTTCTGGATGATCCTGTCGCACGTGAGCACCGCCGATTTCCTCACGCGCGGCGGCTTCGATTTCGCCGGGTGGCTGGCAACGGTGTCGCTGTCCGCGCTGTGGCAGATCGCGTTCGCACCGTACGTGTCGGACTATTCGCGCTACCTGCCGGAAGACGCCGGCGTCGCGTCGACGTTCTGGGCGACCTATCTCGGCTGCACGATCGGCTCGACGCTCGCATTCATCTTCGGCGCGGTCGCGGTGCTCGCGGTGCCGGCCGGCGCGGACACGATGGACGCGGTCAAGCAGGCGACGGGCCCGCTCGGCCCGCTGATGCTGGTGCTGTTCCTGCTGAGCGTGATCAGCCACAACGCGCTGAACCTGTACGGCGCGGTGCTCGCCGTCATCACGTCGGTGCAGACCTTCGCGTACAAGTGGATTCCGACCGCGAAGACGCGCGCGGTGGTGTCGGTGGTGATCTTCATCGCGTGCTGCTACGCGGCGATCGGCGCGTCGACCAACTTCGTCGGCAATCTCGTCGATCTCGTGCTCGCGCTGCTCGTCGTGCTGGTGCCGTGGACGGCGATCAACCTGATCGACTTCTACGTGATCCACAAGGGCAAGTACGACATCCAGTCGATCTTCATGGCGGACGGCGGCGTGTACGGCCGCTTCAATCCGCAGGCGCTGCTCGCGTATGCGATCGGGATCGTCGTGCAGATCCCGTTCATGAACACGCCGATGTATGCGGGCCCGATTCCCGCGCATCTCGGCGGCGCCGACCTGTCCTGGCTCGTCGGCCTCGCGCTGACGTCGCCGCTGTACTACTGGCTCGCGACGCGCGACAGCGCGTACCGTCGCCGGCAGACGGGCGCGCCTCTGCCGCCGTCGGCGGCGCGGTAAGCGGATCGTCGTTCGCCGCGATGAAACGAAGCGGCCGCCGCATCGGTTGCGATGCAGCGGCCGTGAGAGCGGGGAGGCGGGGCGGCAGCCAGGTTCTCGGCGTCACGGCATGTCGCATGCGTGCCGTACGTCGCGAACCTGCCCGCCCGCGGATCACACGACCGCGGAACGCGCGACCCTCACCGGCACCGACTTGTACGACGGCGTGCCGCTTTCCTTGTCGATGTAGTCGAGCGGCACGAGCACGTTCGCTTCCGGGTAATACGCGCCGACCGAGCCCGGCGCGATGTCGTACTCGATCGCGGTGATCTTCTCGAGGCGCAGCGTGCGGCCCGAGGCGGTGATCGTCTCGATGTCGACGAGGTCGCCGTGTTCGAGCCCGTACTTCGCGAGATCGGCTGCGTTCATGAACAGCACGTCGCGCCGCCCGAACACGCCGCGATAGCGGTCGTCGAGCCCGTAGATCGTCGTGTTGTACTGGTCGTGGCTGCGCAGCGTGATCAGCCGCAGCACCTGCTCGGCGCCGAGCACGTCCGCGTCTTCCTTCACGCCCGTGTAGACCGAGAACATCGCCTTGCCGGTCGGCGTGGGCCACACGCGCTCGGTTGGCGGCAGCGGCAGGCGGAAGCCGCCTGGCGTGCGGATCCGCTCGTTGAACGCCTCGAAGCCGGGCACCGTCTTGTCGATCAGGTCGCGGATGCGGTCGTAGTCGGCGATCAGGTCGAGCCACGCGACCGTGCTGTTCGGCAGCGTCGCATGCGCGATCCCCGCGACGATCGCGGGCTCCGAGCGCAACGCGTCGGACGCCGGCTTGAGCTTGCCGGCCGACGCGTGGACCATCGACATCGAATCCTCGACGGTGATCGACTGCCGGCCGCTCGCCTGCATGTCGAGCTCGGTGCGGCCGAGCACGGGCAGGATGTAGGTTTCCTTCGCAACCAGCAGATGCGAGCGGTTCAGCTTCGTGCCGAGATGCACGCTGAGATCGAGCTTCGCCATCGCGGGAAACGACAGCTCGGGATCGGGCAGCGCGACCGCGAAGTTGCCGCCGAGGCACAGCAGCGCCTTGGCCTGGCCGTCGACCATCGCCTGCATGGCCTGCACGGCGTCGTGCCCGTGATGCGCGGGCGGCTTGAAGCCGCACACGTCCTCGATCTTCTGCAGGAACTCGGCCGACGGCTTCTCGGTGATGCCGACCGTGCGGTTGCCCTGCACATTGGAGTGGCCGCGCAGCGGGCATACGCCCGCGCCGGGCTTGCCGAAGTTGCCGCGCATCAGCAGCAGGTCGGCGATCAGGCGCACGGTCGCAGTGCCCTTGTTGTGCTGCGTGACGCCCATCCCGTACGTGACGATCGTCGCGTTCGATTTCGCATAGGCGAGCGCGACCTGCTCGAGCTGCGCCTGGCTCAGGCCGCTCGCGCGCTCGATGTCGTCCCACGACGTGGCCTGCAGGTCGGTGGAGAACGCGTCGAAGCCGCTGGTGTGCTGCGCGATGAAGTCGCGGTCGAGCACGTCGCCGCGCTCGGCCTCGAGCTGCAGCAGCGCCTTCATGATGCCCTTCAGCGCGGCCGCGTCGCCGCCCGCGTCGACCTGGTAGTACGTCGACGCGATGCGCGTCGAACCGAACGACGCCATCTCGATCATGTCCTGCGGATCGGCGAAGCGTTCGAGCGCGCGCTCGCGCAACGGGTTGAACACGATGATCGGCACGTTGCGGCGCGAGCACTCGTGCAGCGTGCCCATCATCCGCGGGTGGTTCGTGCCGGGGTTGTGGCCGATCGAGATGATCAGCTCGCAGTGGTCGAAATCCTCCAGCGACACCGTGCCTTTGCCGATCCCGATCGACTGCGGCAGGCCGACGCTGGTCGGCTCGTGGCACATGTTCGAGCAGTCGGGGAAGTTGTTGGTGCCGAGCTCGCGCGCGAACAGTTGATACAGATACGCGGCTTCGTTCGACGCGCGCCCCGACGTATAGAACTCGACCTGCTCGGGCGGCAGCGCGCGCAGCACTTCGCCGATCCGCGCGAACGCGTCGTCCCATTCGACCGCGCGGAACGTGTCGGTCGCGCGATCGTAGACGAGCGGATGCGTGAGCCGGCCCATGTTCTCCAGCTCGTAGTCGGACATCCGCAGCAGCGACGACACGGTGTTCGCCGCGAAGAACTCGGGCGTCACGCGCTTGGTCGTGGCCTCCCACGTGACGGCTTTCGCGCCGTTCTCGCAGAACTGGAACGTCGACTTGTGTTCCTTGTCGGGCCACGCGCAGCCGGGACAGTCGAAACCGTCGGGCTGGTTGGTCTGCATCAGCACGATCGGCGCCTCGATGGTTTCCATCTGCGTGCGCACGGCCTCGGCTGTCGCGCGAAGCGCGCCCCAACCGCCGGCGGGCCCATCGTACTTCCTGATGCCTGGCACTTCGCGTCGATTTGTCATGTGAATCTCCATGAGCCGGGCCCGCTGCGGGGTGGCTCGGGTTGCGCCGCGTCGCGGCGTTGGGGCGGCGCCGTCCGGCGGACGGCGCCGGTCATGCGGGCCCAGGCATCCGGGCCCGCGTGGTATCAGTGCGCGTCCTTCTTCGCACCGGACGACTTCTTGCCGGATGCCTTCGCGACGGGCGGCGGCGTATCGGCCTTTGCTTCGTCATCCTTTTCATCGGCCGATGCCTTCGCGGCCTTGCCGTTCGGCCTGGCCTTGCCGTCGGCGTCCTGCTTCGCGTCCTTCGCATCAGGCGGCGCGAGCTTGTTGAACGTCACCGTGTCGCCGGCCGTGTCGTAGTCGACTTCGACGCGGTCGCCCGACTGAAGCTTGTCCGCGAGGATCTCCTTCGCGAGCTTCGTTTCGATGATCTGCCGAACTTGCCGCTTCAGTTCGCGCGCGCCGAACTCCGGCTGGTAGCCGGCTTCGGTCAGGTGTTCGACGAGCGAGTCGCCCATCACGAGCGTGATGTCCTGCGCGGCGGCGGTGCGCACCACGCGGTCGAGCTGGATCTGCACGATCGAGCGGATGTTCTCCTTCGACAGCGCATGGAACACGATCACCTCGTCGATCCGGTTCAGGAACTCGGGGCGGAAATGGCCCTTCAGCACCTGCATCAGCTGCTCGCGGATCGCCTTGTCGGTCTTGCGCGCGGCTTCCGGCTGCGTGAGGTTGTCCATGATGATCGCGGCGCCGAGGTTGCTCGTCGCGATGATGATCGTGTTGCTGAAGTCGACCACGCGGCCCTTGCCGTCGGTCAGCCGGCCGTCGTCGAACACCTGCAGCAGCACGTTGTAGACGTCCGGATGGGCCTTCTCGATCTCGTCGAGCAGGATCACGCTGTACGGGCGGCGCCGCACGCGCTCGGTGAGCTGGCCGCCTTCGTCGTAGCCGACGTAGCCGGGCGGCGCGCCGATCAGCCGCGCGACCGCGTGCCGCTCCATGTACTCGGACATGTCGATGCGGATGATCGCCTGCTCGTCGCCGAACACGGTCTCGGCCAGCGCCTTCGCGAGCTCGGTCTTGCCGACGCCGGTCGGCCCGAGGAACAGGAACGTCGCGATCGGCCGGTGCGTCTGGCCGAGGCCGGCACGCGACAGCCGCACCGCGTCGCTGACGGCGACCACCGCGTCGTTCTGGCCGACCACGCGCTCGCGCAGCTGCTCTTCCATCTTCAGCAGCTTCTGGCGCTCTTCCTGTGTAAGCTCGGACACCGGAATGCCGGTCAGCCGCGACACGACTTCGGCGACCGATTCGACGGTCACCTCGAGCGTCTCGGAACCGGTCTTGCGCTGCCACGCTTCCATCTTTTCGTCGAGCGACTTCTGCTTCTCGTTGATCTGTTCTTCGAACTGCTTCGCTTCGTCGAAGCGCTTGCGCGACGTCGCGTAGTCCTGCTCGCGCTTCAGCTGCGCGATCTGCGCTTCGCCTTCCTGGATGTCGACGGGGCGCGACGTCGCGCCGATCCGCACGCGCGCGGCGGCCTGGTCGATCAGGTCGATCGCCTTGTCGGGCAGGAAGCGCGCGGTGATGTAGCGGTCGGCGAACTCGGCGGCCGCGACGAACGCGTCGTCGGCGAACGTCACCTGATGGTGCGCCTCGAGGCTGTCGCGCAGCCCGCGCAGGATCACGATCGTCTGCTCGACGCTCGGCTCCGGCACGAACACCGGCTGGAAGCGCCGCTCCAGCGCCGCGTCCTTCTCGATGTGCTTCTGGTATTCGTTCAGCGTGGTCGCGCCGATCAGGCTCAGCTCGCCGCGCGCGAGCGCCGGCTTCAGCACGTTCGCGATGTCGAGCCCGCCTTCGCCGCCGCCCTGGCCCGCGCCGACGATCGTATGCAGCTCGTCGATGAACAGGATCAGTTCGTCGTGCTTCGCGATCACTTCGTCGATCAGCTGCTTCGCGCGCTCCTCGAATTCGCCGCGATACTTCGCGCCGGCGACCATCGAGTTGATGTTGACTTCGACGAGCCGCTTGCCGCGCAGCACTTCGGGCACGTCGCCGTTCACGATCCGCTGCGCGAGGCCTTCGACGATCGCGGTCTTGCCGACACCCGGCTCGCCGATCAGCACCGGGTTGTTCTTCTTGCGGCGCGCGAGCACCTCGATCGTGCTTTCGATTTCCTGCGCGCGGCCGAGCACCGGATCGAGCTTGCCCTGGCGCGCGATCGCGGTGAGGTCGCGGCCGAACTTGTCGAGATTCGGCGTGCCGGTCGGCGCATCGACGCGGCCGTCTTCCGCGCCCTTGCCGACGACCTTCACGACCTTCTGGCGCAGCGCCTCGGGCGTCACGCCGTATTTCTTCAGCAGCGTGCCGGCGATGCTGTCCGGCACCGACGCGAGACCGATCAGCAGGTGCTCGGGGCCGATGTACGAGTGACCGAGGTCGCGCGACGCCTGGAACGCGTACTGCACGGCCTTCTTCACGCGCGGCGAGATCGACAGCTTGTCGAGCGACGCATCGGGGGAGGCCGTGCCGGTATGCGCGTGCTCGTCGATGTACGACTTGATGTCCTGCGGCGACAGCTTCAGTTCCTTCAGCAGCGCCGCGCACACGTCGGTGTCCGCGAGCGCGTACAGCAGGTGTTCGGTGTCGAGTTCGCTGCGGCGCAGCTCGTGCGCCTTCTCGGCCGCGCGCTGCAGCAGTTCGAGCGTCTGCTCGCTGAACGCGTCGGTCGGGTCGACCGACTCGCGCGGAATCTCCGCGGCGAGCGGCGACGTGTCGCCGGACTCGCCGAACAGCGACGACGCGCCGCCGCCCAGCAACGAGTCGAACGGGTTCAGCATGCTCTGATGCCGCATCAGCTGACGGAAGTGGTAGTCGCAGATCGAGATCGTCTTGCGCTCGCCGTCCTGCATCACGGTGGCGCGCGCGACGGCCGGCCGGGCGTGACAGATGTCGCAAAGTGCGGGCATGGTGGTCTGGCTCCTGTCAATGAACGTGAATCGAAACGGAAGTCCCGATGCGCGAGGGCGCCGGGGCGTGCCTGCCGCACGACGCGACCGGCGGCGCGCGCGCCATGCCGGCGCCGTCGCGCCGCGCGCGCCGGCATGGCGACCGGCCGTGCTCGACGCCGGCAATACCGCTGCTTCGCGGCGCCTGCGCCATCACTTCGACTGCGTTCAAAATAGCGAATCGGCCCGGGGCCTCCAAGACACAGTTCCGCATTGGCCCGGCCGGGAATTGCACCCTCACAAGGGTGCGAGCATGAGACGCAAGGAGTACAGACGAGCGCGCATGCGGGTGCGGCGTGCGGGCTGCGCAAACGTGGCGGCGTGCGACGCGCGCGAAGCGCGGTGCGACATCGGCGCGCAGGGCGCCGGCAGCGAGCCAACGGGAAGGGGGGCGCGCGACGCAATGCGGCGCGCGCGCATCGGCGCGAGCGCGCAGGGCGGCAGCGTGCGCGGACGGGTCAGGCCGGGCCGCGCGCGCACCGCAACCGGTGCGTGGCGCGCGGCCGCTGGCGAAGCGGGCGGGTTGCACGGTGCGGGCCGGACATGGCCCAACCGTGACGAGGCGGCGGCGTCAGTCGGAGAGCGTCATCGCAAGTTTCTGCCGTGCGATCTGCTTCACGTCGGTTGACAGTGCCGCATTCTGCAGACCATTGGCCCAGACGGAGAACGAATCCTCGATCAGGTTGCGGGTGTCGGGCGGCAGTTCGGCCAGCATCAGCGCCACCACGGTGAACAATACGGCGGTGTCGCCGGCCTGGCGGCTCGCGTTCGCGTCGACGGCCTGCTTCAGGCTGTCGATCGACGCTTGCAGTGCCTGTAGTGCTTCATTCGATTCGCTCATTTCTCGCTCCATGCAGGATGGTTCGATCGGCGACGAACGTGCGGCCGGCCATGCGGCCGGTGGGCGCGATGCCGGTCGGGCATCGCGCGGGCGGAACGTCAGGTCGCCGGGTTGCCCTGCGGCGCCACGGCCACCGATGCCTCGCTCGTCAGCATCAGGAACGTGAACGTTTCGCGCAGGTAAAGGCGAACGACCTTGTCGGTATGGCCCGTGTAGCCGATCGACACGTCTTCGCCGAGGTGCAGTTCATAGTCGCCGCCGCGGGTCGACAGCACGCAGCCGCCGCTGATCGCCGGCGCCCAGATGATCTCGCCGCTGACGATGCGCTTGATGTGGCCGAGGACCGGATAGCCCTGGTCGCGCGCCTCGCTGAGCGCCGTGTAGGCGTCCGAGCCGAGCACGACCGAGTACGGGCCGTCGACGCCGGCGAGCCGCAGCGCTTCCAGCGCGTCGCTGATCGCGTCCGGATACGCGCTGACGTCGGCCGGCAGCGTGAGCTTGCGATTCGACGTGCCTTCGCGGATGCCGACGATGTCTGCGGCCAGATAGCCGTCGAAGATCGCGCCGTCTTCCGCGAACGCGAGGCGTTGCGCGGCGTCCTTCGCCGGCTGCCAGTCGGCGTCGCGCGCGCCGCGCTCGACGCTGTCGATCGCATCGCGGCTCAGCTCGAACGGCACCGTCAGCTCGACGATCGTGCGGACTTCGCGCAGCCGTGCGCCGACCAGCTCGCGCGGCGCGGCAACCTCGCGCAGATGCCCGGTGCCGACGGCCGACAGCTCGGGGCCGGCCGGGCCCTCGACGTCGACCACGCGGCGCCCGGCCACCGAGCGCTTGAAGGTGCGTGCGACTTCTTCCTCGATCTGCTCCCAGGCGGACGAGGAAATCGGCGCGAGTTCGCGGTGCAGGTTATTCATAGGCTTTGGCTCCTTTCAGCGATCCGATGTTCAGCGAGCCGTCACGACGCGACTCGGGCGATGCGGGGGCCGGCTGCGCGGCGGTGGCGGTGGCTTCGGCGCCCGGTGCGGGGCGATCGGCGAGCGCCTCGAGCAGGTCGGCCGACGGCACGAAGAACAGCGAGCCGGTGACCGCGCGGCTGTAGTCGAGCAGCCGGTCGTAGTTGCCGGGCGGGCGGCCGACGAACATGTTCTCGAGCATCTGCTCGATCGGCGCCGGCGAGCGCGCGTAGCCGATGAAGTAGGTGCCGAATTCGCCGGAGCCGGGGCGCCCGAACGGCATGTTGTCGCGCAGGATCTTCACTTCCTGGCCGTTCTCGTCGAGCGTGGTCAGCGAGCTGTGCGAGCACGACGGCTTCACGTCCGGCGCGAGCTCGATGTCGGACAATTTGGTGCGCCCGATGATGCGCTCCTGCGTCTCGACCGCGAGCGCGTTCCAGCCGGCCATGTCGTGCAGGTACTTCTGCACGATCACGTAGCTGCCGCCCGCGAATTCGGCATCTTCGTCGCCGATCACCGTGAAGTCGACCGCGTCGCGGCCCTCCGGGTTCTCGGTGCCGTCGACGAAGCCGATCATCGCGCGCTGGTCGAAGTTGCGGAAGCCGTGCACCTCGTCGACGACCGTGACCGCGTCGCCGAGCGCGCCGAGCAATTGGGTCGCGAGTTCGAAGCACAGGTCCATCGCGTCGGCGCGAATGTGCAGCAGGATGTCGCCGGGCGTCGCGATCGCGAGGCGCTGGCCGGCGCCGAATTCGCGGAACGGATGCAGCGACGCGGGGCGCGGATCGCCGAACAGCGCATCCCAGGCGTCGGCGCCGAAGGCGCATACGCAGGACAGGTTGCCGTCCGGCACGCGCTTGCCGACCGAGCGCACGAGCGCGGCGATGTCGCCGCACCACGCGCGGATCGTGTCGGCGCGCTCGGCGCCGGGGTTGACGGTGGCGACGAGGAAGATCGCGCTGCGCGTGACCGGGCTGTGAACGGCCTGGGAAAGCGGGGGACGGGTTTGCATCGCGGCCTGCCGGTCAGTCATGTCGGGACGGACGGGCCGCGGATGCCGCGGCGCGCGAAGACGAACGGTTGGACTGTGTCATGCGACTGTTCTCTTTGTGACATGCGGATGAAGGACGTTGCGCGGGCATCGCGCAACGGGCCGCAGCGGCGGCGGCCTGCCGCCCGGGCGCGCAAGGGGGAGGCAGGCTCGGTGGCCGCGCGTTCGCCCGGCGCGCGACCTCGCCGCACCGCGTAACGTCGTCGAGCATGCAATCTAGCAGCTTCGGCGGGTCTTTGGAACACGTATCGCCAATCTGTCATTCGAATGGGTTGATCGGGTTCCGATTTCGCGTCGCGGGCGTGCAGCTGTACTCCTGAAACCCGCGGCGCTGTGCTCTTGAGCGGGCGTGGCGCGTGCAGTAGATTAGGTTCGCTCCGCCCGCCGACGAGGACCATCATGATGAACCTGCTGGAAGCGATGCGTATTTATGTCGCGGTGGTCGAGCATGGCGGGGTGTCCGCCGCGGCGTCCGAACTGAAGCTCGGCCGCGCGCAAGTCAGCGAGCGGCTGGACCGCCTCGAACGGTATCTCGGCTGCCGGCTGTTGCTGGCGCGTGCGGGCGGCGACGTGGCGTGTACCGATGCGGGCGTCGCGTTCCACCAGTGCTGCCGGCGCACGCTGTCCGCGGTCGCGCAGGCCACCACCGCGGCCGGTGCGTGCGCAACCTTTCCCGATGCGCGCGTCGCGGGCTGTCCGCCGCCCGAAACCATCCGCCGTGTCGACGCAGCGTCGATCGCGGCACAACCCTCATTGCACCGGTCATCGCCTTGAATACGTCCACTGTTTCCGCCGATACGGCCGCCGAGCGCATCCGCCGCCGCTTCGGACACTTCCTCCACGCGGCCGAGCTGGCCGGGCTGATCGTGATCGGTCTCGCGACCGCGTTCGCGATGACGCAGGAAGCGTGGAAGGTCGTGCTCGCGGGCGAGGTGTCGCTGACCGACCTGCTGCTGATGTTCCTCTATCTCGAAGTGCTCGCGATGAACGTGCGTTACCTGCGGCTCGGCCGGCTGCCGGTGCGCTTTCCGCTGTTCATTGCGATGACGTCGCTCGCGCGCGACCTGATCCTGCGCGGCGCCACCGACAGCCCCGAGCGGATGCTGATGACCACGTTCGGAATCGTGCTGCTCGCGGTAGGCGTGCTGATCCTCAGCTTCGGCCAGCATCGCTTTCCCGCGGAAGTCGACGACGTCGAGGACGATGTGCATGCGCGTCGGTGATGCGTGTGTGTGCGGGGCCGATCGATGGGGGCGTCGGTTCGGCAGTTCATTTCGTTATACCGAGATTGATTCGGTGCGGCGCCGACTCGCGGCTGCCGCGTTTCCATCTGTTCACCACACGTGTGCGATTTGAGGTTTGATCGCCAAACTGTCACTTACATTCCCCGAAATGACGCAGTAGGATGCCGATCCTTCTCATGATGGATTTCGCATTGCTATCCGCCTTCAATTTCGGTAATGGACGTGGCTCGCACCGGAACGCCCGCGGCCGGACACGGCTATGCGGCTTCGTGCAGCGGCACGGCACGCGCACCTGGGCGTCGCAGGCTGGTTCACCGCTGGCAGGGCGAGGCGGATGAAGCTCTACGAGAAATTCGCGAACGACATAGAGAGACTCATCCGGCAACGCGTGTATCGACATGGCGATCGTGTGCCGTCGGTGCGGCAGGCGAGCCAGCAGCACCGGATCAGCATCACGACCGTGCTGCACGCGTACCTGCTGCTCGAAAGCCGCGGGCTGCTGGAGAGCCGCCCGCAGTCGGGGTACTTCGTCAACCTGCGCAACGACGACGGGCACGCGCCGGTGCGCGAGCTGCGGCCGTCGAAGCCGATCGCGATCTCGTCGTCGGTCGACGTGAGCCGGCTCGTGCTGTCGACGCTGCGCGCGATCGGTACCGACGACGCGGTGCCGCTCGGCTCGCCGTACCCGGACCCGAGCCTGTTTCCGTTCGAGAAGCTGAACCGCTACGCGTACGCGGCCGGCCGCGACAAGTCGCTGTGGGGCGTGACCGACGGGCTGCCGCCGGGCCATCCGCGCCTGATCCGGCAGATCGCACGGCGCTACCTGGAAAACGGGATGTCGGTCGACCCGAACGAGATCATCGTGACGGTCGGCGCGACCGAGGCGATCAACCTGTGCCTGCAGGCGGTCGCGAAACCGGGCGACACGATCGCGGTGGAGTCGCCGACGTTCTACGCGATGCTGCATGCGATCGAACGGATGGGGATGAAGGCGATCGAGGTCGCTAAACACCCGGAATACGGAATCGACATCGCGGCGCTGGCGGCGATCGCGAAGTCTCAGCCGATCGCCGCGTGCATGGTGATGCCGAACTTCCAGAATCCGCTCGGCTTCCAGATGCCCGACGAGCGCAAGCGCGAACTGGTTGAATTCGCAACTAAAATCGACATGCCGATCATCGAGAACGGCGTGTACAACGAACTGTATTTCGGCAATGCGCACCCGAGTGCGCTGAAGGCGTTCGACCGCAACGGGATCGTGCTGCATTGCGCGTCGTTCTCGAAAAGCCTGACGGCCGCGTACCGGATCGGCTGGGCGTTGCCGGGCCGTTATCGCGAACAGGTCGAGAAGCTGAAGTTCCTGAACACGCTGGCGACGCCGTCGCTGCCGCAGCTGGCGATCGCCGAGTTCCTCGAACGCGACGGTTACGAGCATCACCTGCGGCGGATTCGCAAGGCGTATGCGCAGCAGGCGAACTTGATGCGCGCGATGGTGTCGCGGTTCTTTCCGGAAGGCACGCGCATCTCGAGCCCGGCGGGCGGCTACGTGCTGTGGGTCGAGTTGCCGGCGCAGGTCGATGCGATGCGCCTGTACCAGCTCGCGCTGGAGCAGGGCATCACGATCGGGCCCGGCTACATGTTCTCGATCGCGGACACCTACCGCAATTTCAT
>NZ_CAJPGY010000045.1:0-55094 GCF_905339915.1 Burkholderia sp. BCC1985 | reverse complement strand
AACCGGTCGCTCTGAATGACGCGGCCGGCACCGGCCGCACCCGACACTGTCGACACACGCGCGTTCGGGCGCCCATCCCCGCCCTGAACGCGTCGCACGCGGCCGCCACCCGGCCGCGCACGTGCGTCCCGCCGCGCCCCACCCTGCGTGCGCGGCTCATGCGACGGACACCGCCACGCGGGCATCCGCCGCATCCCCTTGTTCGATGCATCGACGTACAACAACACTGGAGACACCTCAATGAAAAGCAGAATCGTGATCGGTTGCGCAGCGCTGGCAGGCGCGCTGGCCAGTAGCAGCGGCTTCGCGCAGAGCAGCGTGACGCTGTACGGCAACCTCGACGCCGCGCTGCTGTACACCAGCAAGACACGCGACGCGGCCACCGGCGCGAACGCCGGCCATCAGTTCGCGATGACCGATACCGGCATGACGCCGACGACGTTCGGGATGACCGGCACCGAAGATCTCGGCGGCGGCCTCAAGGCGAAATTCCAGCTCGAGAGCGGCTTCGCCGTCACCAACGGCGCGTTCGCGCATTCGAACGGCAACTTCTTCGGCCGCCAGGCGTGGGTCGGGCTCGACGGCGGGTTCGGCACGGTCAAGGCCGGCGTGCAGTATTCGCCGTTCCTGCTCGCGATCTTCGATTCGGATCCGCGCAGCTTCTCGCACTTCGGCAGCGGGCTGATCAACTACGTCGACAACGTGCTGGTGACGGGCCTGTTCAACCCGAACGCCGTGTCGTACACGAGCCCGACGATCGCCGGCCTCACCGGCAGCGCGATGTTCGCGTTCGGCGGCAAGGCCGGCGACTTCCAGGCCGGCCGCCAGTATTCGGCGAGCCTCAAGTACGAGCACGACGGCTTCATGATCGACGCCGCGTTCTACGATGGCAACGACGGCACCGACCCGACGCCGACGCCGAGCACCGTCGCGTTCGTCGGGCGCACGATCGGCGCCGCCTACCGCTTCGGCCCGGTCACCGCGAAGGCGTCGTTCACGAGCTACAAGGTCGGCGGCTCGTTCAGCAACAACGTGTACGGCGGCGGCCTCGACTACCAGGCGACACCGGCCGTCGACCTGAACGGCGGCGTCTGGTTCACCAGCGATCGCAACGACACGGCCAATCACTCGCTGCTCGCGGCGATCGGCACGACCTACAGCCTGTCGAAGGCGACCGCGCTGTACGCGCAGGTCGCGATGGTCAACAACCACGGTGCGATGAACACCGGGCTGGGGATCACCAACGCGCTTTACGCGGTCACCGGCACGACCGTCGGCGCGAACCTCGGGATCCGCCATATGTTCTGATGCACGGGCGGTGGAGACTGCATCGAACCACCGCCCCGATGCATTCGCACTCCGAATCGTTTTTCGCCGAGTCCGGCCTGCAGCGATGCATCCGGTTCCGGCGCGGCTTCCGTTGCGGGCGGATGCGCGTGCGACGCTCCGGCCGCCCGTCACGTCCGTCTTGCCCGTCACGCCGACACGCCCACACGATCCGCACCGTGCCGCATCCGTCCACGCCGTGATCGCGGCATAGACCGCCGCCGTCGCAACCCGTACCGCCTTGCCGCCGCACACGCGCCGCCGCGCGGCATGGCGACTTGCCCGCCTGCGCCATCCGTGTCGTTTTCGACCGGTTTCCGGGCGCATGACCGATAGTCCGTGTTCCCCGTTTCTCTACACTGATTCACACCAACCCACTTGCCTGGTGTCGCGTGCCGCGCGCCGCATCACCGACATCATGGCGATCCCGAGACAACCGCCTTCGTCCCCGACGGTCCCGCGCCCGCCTCGCCGCGCACCCACTCGGCCGGCCGCGAAGGCGCCTTCCAGGAGCGTTCATTGAGTTCATCGCAAGCGCACCCCGCGAAAGCCCGGTCTTCGCGCAAGGCCCTCAAGCTGGATGACATCACGATCGTCGACCCTGCCGTCCTCAAGCGTGCGGTCGGGGCCATGGCGTTCGGCAACGCGATGGAATGGTTCGACTTCGGCGTCTACAGCTATATCGCCGTCACGCTCGGCAAGGTGTTCTTCCCGTCCAGCAGCCCGTCCGCGCAGCTGCTCGCGACCTTCGGCACGTTCGCGGCCGCATTCCTCGTGCGCCCGCTCGGCGGCATGGTGTTCGGCCCGCTCGGCGACCGCATCGGCCGCCAGCGCGTGCTCGCCGCCACGATGATCATGATGGCCGTCGGCACCTTCGCGATCGGCCTGATCCCCAGCTACGCGTCGATCGGCATCATGGCGCCGATCCTGCTGCTCGTCGCGCGCCTCGTGCAGGGCTTCTCGACGGGCGGTGAATACGGCGGCGCCGCCACCTTCATCGCCGAGTTCGCGACCGACAGGCGCCGCGGTTTCATGGGCAGCTTCCTCGAGTTCGGCACGCTGATCGGCTACACGCTCGGCGCGGCCACCGTCGCGATCCTGACGGCGACGCTGTCGCAGGAAGCGCTGCTGTCGTGGGGCTGGCGCGTGCCGTTCTTCATCGCCGGCCCACTCGGCCTCGTCGGCCTGTACGTGCGGCTCAAGCTCGAGGAAACGCCCGCGTTCAAGAAGGAAGCCGAAGCGCGCGAAGCGGACGAACGATCGCGCCCGAAGCAGTCGTTCGGCACGCTGCTCGTCGAACAGTGGAAGCCGCTGCTGCAGTGCGTCGGCCTCGTGCTGATCTTCAACGTGACCGACTACATGGCGCTGTCGTACCTGCCGAACTACCTGTCGGCGACGCTGCACTTCAACGAGACGCACGGCCTGTTCATGGTGCTGCTCGTGATGGTGCTGATGATGCCGATGACGCTCTACGCGGGCCATCTGTCGGACCGGCTCGGCCGCAAGCCGGTGATGATGTTCGGCTGCGTCGGCCTGCTCGTGCTGTCGGTGCCCGCGCTGCTCTTGATCCGCACCGGCGGGATGCTGCCGGTGTTCGGCGGGATGCTGATCTACGGCACACTGCTGTCGACCTTTACCGGCGTGATGCCGTCCGCGCTGCCCGCGCTGTTCCCGACGCGGATCCGCTACGGCGCGCTCGCAATCGGCTTCAACGTGTCGGTATCGCTGTTCGGCGGCACGACGCCGCTCGTCACCGCGTGGCTCGTCGATCGCACCGGCGACCTGATGATGCCGGCCTACTACCTGATGGGCGCATCGTTCATCGGCATCGTGTCGGTGCTCGCGCTGCGCGAGTCCGCACGCCGGCCGCTGCCCGGCTCCGCACCGTGCGTCGCGAGCCGTGCGGAGGCGCAGGACCTGATCCGCCGCGGTGCCGACGCGGGCCGCGTGCGCGACCGCCAGTTCACGCCGGTCGGCGAACGCGCATGACGCGGTAACGTCGCAACGCAAGTCGTTGCGTCGTCACGCGATGCCGCGCGGCGCCCGCCGCCGGCATCGCGTGCGGCGTTCAGCCCGCCGCGAGCTGCTGCTCGTCGAACCAGTCGAGCAGCGTCCGCGTGACGAACGCGGGATTCTCCAGGTTCGAGATATGGCCGGCGTCCGGCACCAGCGCATGGCGGCAGCCGATCACGCTCGCCATCTTCACCGTCTCCGACGGCGGGCGCGCCATGTCGCCCGCGCCGCACATCAGCAGCGTGCGTTCGGCATCCAGCCCGGCGAGTGCGGCGAGCGTATCCGGCCGCCCGAAGATCAGCCGGCCGAGCGGGACGATCGATTCCCGCAGCCGGTCGGCCGGGAGGTTCGCAAGCGCCGCGCGAAAGGCGCGCGGCACCGGGTCGGCCAGGTTCACGTCCGGCCGGAAGAACAGCGGCACGATCGCATCGAGCAGCGGCGGCGCGATGCAGCCGGCGGCGGCGATCGCGTCGAGCATCCCGAAGTAGCGCAGCCGCGTCGCGTCGGGTTCGGCCTCGAGCGACGCGTCCATCAGCACGAGCGAGCGCACGCGCTGCGGTTCGCGCAACGCGAGCCGCGCGCCCCACATCCCGCCGACGCTCAGCCCCACGACCGCGCACTGCCCGATCTCCAGCGCATCGAGCAACGCGCTCGCGTGCGCGGCGAGATCGTCGAGCGTCTGCGTGCCGGCAGGCAGCGGGCCCGACGCGCCATGTCCCCACAGGTCCGGCACGATCACGCGATACCGGCTCGACAATGCGTCGATCTGCGGCGCCCACATCGCGGCATCCCACAGATAGCTGTGCCCGAACAGCACCGGAAATCCGCTGCCGTGATCCTGGTAATGCAGGGTGCTGCCATGAACGATGTGTGCGGGCATGTCGTCTCCGGATGTCAATGCGGTGGGCGGTGAGCGGCGGCCCGGCAACGGGCGTCGCGATCCGCGGCGTTCTGCGACGAACGCGAAGCGGCGAATCATCGCACAGGTTGCCGCCGTTGCGGGTGACTGCCGCGCGTGCCGCGACGCAGCGCATCGCGCACTTGCGCCGCGCGGCCGGCACGACGCCGATCGCGCGACGCGGCCGGCGCCGGTGCGGCCGCCGCGATGGCGCGCCACGCCGCGCGTGAAGCAACCGCCGACATGACTGCGGCGCCGGACGACCTCGGATCGTCCGGCGCCGCGACGGGTGAAACGCGCGCTCAGAACACCGCGTGCCCGCTGATGAGGCTCGGCAGCCAGGTGGAGAAGAACGGCATGTACGTGACGATGTTGATCGCACTGAAGATCGCGAGGTAATACGGCCACGCCATCTTCGTCGTCTCGCCGATCGACACGTTGCCGATCGCGCAGCCGACGAACTGCACCGAGCCGATCGGCGGGTGCACGAGGCCGAGCGAGCAGTTCAGCAGCAGCATGATGCCGAACTGCACCGGCCCGACGCCGCATGCCATCGCGATCGGCAGGAACAGCGGCGTCGTGATCAGGATGTGCGCGGCCATGTCGACGAACGTGCCGAGGAACACCTGGATGATGTTGATGTACAGCAGCATCAGCCACGGCGCGGCGGTCGACTGCTTGAGCAGCCCTTCGATCGCATCCGGAATCTCCAGGTACGACATCTGGAAGCGCAGCATGTTGGACACGGCGATCAGCAGCAGCACGACGCCCGTCGTGCGCGCCGCATGCGACAGCGCGCGCCGCAGCTTCTCGGCCGTCAGCGTCCGGTAGACGAGCGCGGTCAGCACGAGCGAGTACACGACGGCGATCGCGGCGGCTTCGGTCGCGGTCGCGATCCCCTTCGCGACACACACGAGAATGATCGCGATCACCATCAGGCCCGGCACCGCGCCGACGAAGCTGCGCAGCACCGCATACCAGCCCGGGAACGACGGCAGCGCCGACGAACCGTCCTCGCGGCGCGGATAGCCGTGGCGCACGGCCTGCCAGTATGCGGCCGCGAGCACGAAGCCCATCACCCACAGCACCGGCAGGAGGCCGGAGAACAGCAGGTCGCCGATCGACACGCCGCTCACCGGCTGGCCGTGCAGCACCCCCGTGATCCCCTGCGCGGCGAACGCGTAGATGATCATGTTGGTCGACGTCGGCATCAGCGCGCCGGCGAGCGACGCGTGGGTCGTCACGTTGACCGCGTACGCCGCGCTGTAGCCTTCGCGCTTCATCAGCGGAATCACCACGCCGCCCATCGCGGAGGTATCGGCCGTCGGCGAGCCCGACACGCCGCCGAACAGCGTGCACGCGACGACGTTGGCCATCCCGAGGCCGCCGCGGAAATGGCCGACGGTGGCCTGCGCGAAGCGCAGGATCCGGTCCGCGATGCCGCCGTGCAGCATCAGCTCGCCGGAGAAGATGAAGAACGGCACCGCGAGGAACGAGAACGCGTTCATCCCCGAGATCATCGCCTGCATCGCGGTCGCGATCGGCAGCCCTTCGACCAGGTAGGTCAGCACGCAGGAAATGCCGAGCGCGAACGAGACCGGTACGCCGAGCACGAGGAAAACCAGAAAACTGACGGACAGGATCGCGAGTTCCATGGCGTTATTGTCCCGACGAAGAACGACGAAGCGCGAGCAGGTGCTCGAGCGAGAAGAGGATGATGGCGATCGCCGCGGGAATCGTGATCAGGTAGCGCACGCCTTCGGGCAGCCCGATGATCGGAATGCGGTCGCCCATCGTCTCCGCGGCCATGCTGCCGCAGCCGACCATGATCGCGATCGCGAACGCGATCAGGCTCAGGTGCTGGATCGCGATCACCACGGTACGCGGGCCCGGCGACAGGCGCCGCACGAGCGAGTCGAGGCCGATATGGCCGCCGTCGCGCACCTTCATCGCCGCGCCGAACATCGCGATCACAATCACCAGCAGCAGCGCGATCGGCTCGACGAAGTCGGGCGCGTTCTCGAACGCATAGCGCATCACGACCGCGTAGAACACCAGCACCGTGAGCGCGGCGAGACACAGCGACGCGACCACGGCCAGCGCGCGGAACAACAGGTCGTTCATGCAGCGCAGGCGCGGCGCCGCCGCATGCGGCCGGCACGGCGCCGCACCGTCCGCGGCAGCCGCGTCCGATGCGCCTACGGTCGCCGCGCCGTTCAGGGAAGCGCGACGGGTCACTTGGTGGCCTCGATCTCGTCGACGATCTGCTTCATCTGCGGCGTCTTCTCGTACTTCGCCCACAGCGGCTGCATCGCCTTCACGAATGCCGCGCGGTCGACCTGCGCGGCCGGCAGGATCTTCGCGCCGCCCTTCGTCACCGTCTGCTGCGCCGATGCCTCGCGCGCGGTCCACAGCTTCTGGTAGTACGGCACCGAATCGGCTGCTGCCTTCCTGATCGCGGCCTGTTCCTGCGGCGACAGCGTGTCCCAGATCTTCTTCGAGAACACCAGCACTTCCGGCGTCATCGCGTGCTGCGTCTCCGAGTAGTCGGGCGCCACCTCGAAGTGCTTGGTTTCCTCGTACGACGGCAGGTTGTTTTCCGCCGCATCGACGAGGCCCGTCTTCAGGCCCGTGTAGACCTCGGCGAACGGCATCGGCGTCGGCGTGCCGCCCATCGCCTTGATCTCGTCGACCATCAGGTCCGATGGTTGCACGCGCACCTTCAGCCCCTTCATGTCGGCCGGCGTGCGCACCGGGCGCTTCGCGTAGATCGAGCGCGCGCCGCTCTCGTAGAACGTCAGCGCGATCATCCCCTTCGCCGCGAACGCGTCGAGGATCTTCTGGCCGGCCGGGCCGTACATCGCCTTGCGGAAATGGTCGACGTCGCGGAACAGGAACGGGAACGACGGGATCAGCGACTCCGGCACGATCTCGTTGAACGACGCGCCGTTCACGCGCGCCATGTCGATCGCGCCGATCCGCACCTGGTCGACCGTGTCCTTCTCGGAGCCGAGCGCGCTGTTGCCGAACACCTTGATCGAGTCCTTGCCGCCCGTCAGCTTCGACAGCTCGTCGCCCATGTACTTGACCGCCATGTTGGTCGGGAAGCTGTCGCCGTGCACGTCCGCCGAGCGGAACACGCGGGCCTGCGCGGACACCGCGAAGCCGGCCATCAGCGCGACGGCCAGGGCGGTACGGGAGCGGGTGAATCGGTGCTTCATCGTCAGTCTCCTTGATGGTTGTTCGTCGTCTGGCGGCGATCCGGGCGGCTTGCGCATCAGTCGGGGCACGGCCTTCGCTGAATCGCAGTCATACGTTGTATGACGTGTGGAAGCGAATGTACGTCGGTTAATCGTTTAACTCACTTGGTGCATACCCTATAGGCGCTTCTGTAGCGGGTTTTCGGCGAGGCAAAGGGAAAAGCCTTCTCTGTTCAGCGCGTAGCCGGCGAAACGTTTTCCGGAGATGAGGCTGCGTTTGACCCGGCGCGGTGACGTGTCGTTTTCCGGAGCCGGATACTCTCTTTCGTTTCTATTTCCATAGTCATAGGATGACTGACTGCCGTCGGCGATGGCTGGCTCGAGGCGGGCGCCGTCGTTGTAATGACGACGTGACGATGCCGATGCCCGCGGTCATGCGGAGCGTCGCGTCATCGTTGCCGGCGTGCCTGCTCACGCATGCTGGCGGCACCGCGCGTCGACCACGGCGCATGCCGTCGCGGCAGGCACGCGCGATGCGCGCTTGCCGCGACATCGAAAACACGCAAGGAGGTGTGCGATGCAGACGACCAGAACGCCGGCGGGACAGCGTCAGGACACGCCGTTGAATCCGGGCGACGAAGGGCCGCCCGATGCACCGGGCGTCGGCGAGGATCTATGCGGCGTGTGCCGCGGCACCGGGATGGTCGAAGGACAGCCATGCGCGGTGTGCGGCGGGACGGGCAAGGTATTGCAGGGGATCGGTGGCGGCTAGACGGTCAAACGGAAGCGATACGTGCAGGCCGCCTTCGGCGCCGTGGGGCGCCCGGACGAGCCACGGATCGCATGCGACCGTGCTGCAACGCCGCGATTGACCGGAATCGGGTATCCGCGCGGCGCGCGGCGCGCGAACGACCTCAACGCCCAAGCCGCCGGTCCCGCAGAAACGCATTCAACTCGCCACCCGCATGCTCGATGTGGCGCTTGAGCAGCGACGCCGCCGCGCGCGCATCGCCCTTGCGGCACAGCGCGACGAGTTCCGCGTGCTCGGATTCGGCCACGTCGCGCGCGGCCTCGGACAGCGACAGTTGTACGCGCGTGTAGCGGTCGGTCTGCTGCAGCAGCGACGCGACGATCGCCGCCGTCTTCGGCTGGTCGGCGCGCGACAGCAGCAGATGATGCAGTTCGGTGTTCAGTTCGCCCCAGCGGCCGGACTGGCTCGCGTGCAGCACTGCGCTGTATTCGTCGAGGATCGCATCGAGCCGCGCGAAATCCTCGGCGGTCAGCTTCGGAATCGACTTTTTCAGCAGCACGGGCTCCAGCAGCGCGCGCAATTCGAACAGTTCGGTGATGTCCTCCGGCGACAGCTCCGACACGATCGCGCCCTTGTGCGGCAGGATCTTCACGAGCCCTTCACTCTCGAGCTGCACGAGCGCTTCGCGCAGCGGGATCCGGCTGATGCCGAGCTCGGTCGCCAGCGCATCCTGGCGAAGCTGGTAGCCGTCGACGTATTCCCCCGTCAGGATGCGGCGGCGCAGTTCATTCGCTGCGGCTTCGGCGCGCGTGGCGTAGACAAGAGCGGGGCGTTTCTCGTTCATGTTGCGGTTCGGACTGGGGATGGCGGTCAGGCAAGCGCCGACGCGGCGCTGGATATTGCATACTTTCTACGATATTAGCAGAGCGGCCTTGCGGGCGAGCGTCGGCGGTCGCCGCCACAGGCGACGTCGGCATCGACGTCCGGTGTTCCCGCAATACGGCCACCGGACGCCGGCGCGCTTTCTCGAAGTCGGCACGGCAATGAACCAGGCTGCGGCCGCGCGCTGATCGAGCATGCGCCCTAGCATAAGCGCTCGACGATCATGACGTCCGTGTCGTCCCGCGCCCGCAACATGAGCCACGTTTCATCGCGAACGGCAACACCGTCGCGTTGCGCCAGCCTGATCGGCCCTACGTCCAGCCGGCCATGATCGACAACCAGATAAGCAGAACCGGGCATCGGCAACGCGTGCCGCAACGCCGTGCCTTCACGCAGCGTCGCGATACGCACGCGTGCATCGGCGTGAATCGGCAACGCGCCGGCGCGGACATCCTCCGGATCGCCGCTCGCCAGCGTCACGAATCGGCCCTCGCGACATCCGGACGAACAGACACGCGTCGCACAGCGCGGTGTACCGCCAGGTGTGCGCGGACGCAGCCGGATCTGGAAGTGCCGCGCGGGCATATTCTCGTCGTTGCGCTCGGCGTGATGGATCGCCGTGCCGGCACTCGTCACGTGGACGGAATCGGCGACCAGACGCACGCGATTGCCCGCGTCGTCTTCATGCGTGATGGCGCCCGACCGCACCCACGTGACGATCTCGACGTCGCGGTGGGCATGCGGGCCGAGGCCCGAGTGCGGCGCGAACTCGACGTCGCTCAACATGTAGAGCGGACCGAGCGGCGCATCGTCGGCGCGCCCGGATTCGCCGACGCGGAAATGCTGGCGAATGTCGACACGGCCGCGCCGGATTGCGCCAAGCACAAGAAAAGGCCGATGTTCAATCATGACGGAGCCCGGTTCGAGCACGCCGGGCGCGGATCGCGATCGTCGCAGACGGCGTCTTCCGCACCCGCGCGCCGTGGCTGCGCTCAGATCTGCTGCTGGCCGCCATCGACGAACAATTCGATGCCGTTCACGAAGCTCGCGTCGTCCGAGGCCAGGAACAGCGCCGCGCTCGCGATCTCGCCAGGCTCGCCGAGGCGCCCCATCGGGATCTGAGCAGCCAGATAATCGGCGAGACCCTGGCGCTGCGCGACATCGTCACCGGCGAGATCGAGCAGACCAGGCGTGCGGGTCGCGCCCGGGCTGATCGTGTTCACGCGGATGCCGCGTTCCTTGAGATCGAGAATCCAGCTGCGTGCAAAGGCCCGCACCGCTGCCTTCGAAGCCGAATACACGCTGAACGCCGCGGTGCCCGCGCTGCCCGCCGTCGAGCCGGTGAGAATCACCGAGGCACGCTCGGCAAGCAGCGGCAGCGCTTTTTGTACCGTGAACAGCACGCCCTTCACGTTGCGCTCGAAGGTGTCGTCGTAGTGTGCTTCGGTGATGCTGCCAAGCGGCAGCATCGAACCGCCGCCGGCGTTCACGAACAGCACGTCGAGGCGGCCCTGTTCTTCCCTGATCTGCGCATACAGCGCGTCGAGCTCATCGAGCTTGGTGGAATCCGAACGTACGCCGGTCGCCTTGCCGCCGGCTTCGCGAATGCCCTTCACGGCGGCATCGAGTTCGGCCTGTCGGCGGCCCGTGAGATAGACGTGCGCACCTTCGGCCGCGAAGCGCTGGGCGGTGGCGAGACCGATGCCGCTGGTTGCGCCGGTGACGAGTGCGATCTTGTTGTCGAGTTTGCGTGCCATGGTATTGCTCCTTTCGTTGGGTCGGTGTGGGGTTTCGTTGCATCGCGTACTGCGATGTGAGGAGAATATCGACGGCCTCATCTTTTCGAAATAGAATTGATTGCAAACAAACGTTGCAAAAATGCAAAGATGAGGGAAGATGGCTCAACTACCCGATTTCGAGGGGCTCGCGATGTTCGCGAAGGTGGCCGAGCACGGTTCGTTTGCCGCCGCGGCGCGCGCGACCGGCGTGTCGGTCGCGACCGTCTCGCGCGGCGTGGCCCGCCTGGAGGACCGGCTGGGCGCGCGGCTGTTCAATCGCACGTCGCGTCAGCTCTCGCTCACCGAGTTCGGCCGCACGATCAGCGAGCAAGCCGGCGAGATCTATCGCCAGGCCGAGGAGGCGGAAAGCTCGGCACGCGAAATGTCGGTGCGGCCACGCGGGCTGGTGCGTCTGGCCGTGCCGATGTCGTACGGGCTGCGCTGGGTCGCGCCGCTGCTGCCGGGCTTCTTTCGCGCGTATCCGGAAGTGTCGATCGACCTGCATCTGTCGGATGCGTCGGTCGATCTGGTCGCCGACGGGTTCGACGCCGCGCTGCGGATCGCCGCGCTTCCGGATTCGTCGCTGGTCGCGCGGCGGCTGTGCGCGGTGACGCAATTCGTGGTGGCGTCGCCGGAATATCTGACGCGTGAAGGACGGCCCGCCCATCCGCGGGAACTCGCGGATCGTCCTTGTCTCTCGTACGCGTACCGCGCGCGTAGCGCCGTATGGCGCTTCACGAACGACGCAGGCGAAGAAGAGCCGGTGATGCCGGCGGGCCCGCTGCGCGTGACGAACGCCGATGCGCTGTTGCCCACGCTGCTCGCCGGACTGGCGATTGCCGAACTGCCCGAGTTCATCGCGGGCGATTACCTGGCCGATGGTCGTCTTGAAGCGATCCTGACCGACTGGTCGCTGACGAAGGGCGGTGTTTACTTCGTCACGCCCTCGGCGCGCGCGCGGCCCGCGAAAGTCGCGGCGCTGTCGGATTATCTTGCCGAGCACCTTTCCGAGCCGACCTGGCGATGGCCGAAATGATGTGTCGGCGCGGTTGACCAGCCGGCGTCCATCATTGCATTCATGCAACGATGGTTTTCAAACGATTCCGTTTCGCAAATATTGTCCGGACCGTATTCTCCTTTCCACCGGCTGCACGACATCACGCTGCAAGCCGCCATGCAGCAGATGGCGACTGCGCTGACGACGCGCCTGCAATGAATCGCTTCCATTCACGCTTTTATCGAGCCGATCATGAACAACGCCAAACAACTGCTTTTCGCTTACCTCGAATCGATTCGCGATCCACGCGCGGCTGGCGCACTGTTTGCCAACGACGGTGTGCTGGAACTGCCGTATCTCAAGTCACTGGGTATCGACGCACGCGCGCAGGGGCCCGGTGCGATCGAAGCCTTCATTGCCTCGCTGCTCGCGAAAGTGCCGGATTTTGCGTTCAGCAATGTGCGGCTGCTGATCGAAACGCCCGAGCAGGTATTCGCCGAATATGAAGTCGAAGCGCTCGTTCCATCGACGGGGAAAATCTATCGCCAGTTGTACGCAGGGCGGCTGGTGGCGCGCGACGGCAAAATCCTGCTGTTGCGCGAAGCACTGGATACGATGGCCGCGGCACACGCATTCTCGGCGGCGCAATCCGCTTGAAGCGATGACGATGAAAGGCCGCTCGAGCAATCGAAGCGGCCTGCCGATGTTGCATCCCGACCGGCGCTTCTGGCCGGTAGACGTCACCGTCATATAGAATGACGCGCTTTGCCCGCACGCCTATGTGGTTCAAGAATCTTCAGCTTCACCGTCTTCCGGCACCGTGGGCCGTTACCCCCGATCAGATGGAAGCATGGCTCGCGCCCCACGCGTTTCAGCCGGGCACCAGCGTCGAGATGCAGCGCTCAGGATGGGCGTCGCCGCGTGACGACGGCGCGCTCGTGTATTCGATCAACCGGCAGATGCTGCTGACGTTTCGCGCCGAAAAGAAGCTGCTCCCGGCGTCGGTCGTCAATCAGGTGACCAAGGCCCGGGCGCTCGAGGTCGAGGAGCAGCAGGGTTTCAAGGTCGGGCGAAAACAGCTGCGCGAACTCAAGGAGCAGGTGACCGACGAACTGCTGCCGCGCGCGTTCACCATTCGCCGCGATACCCGCGTGTGGATCGATACGGTGAACGGCTGGCTCGTCATCGATGCGGCCGCACTGGCACTTGCCGACGACGTTCGCGGCCTGCTCGTCAAATCGATCGATCAATTGCCGCTCGCCGGCGTCCAGGTGGCGCTGTCGCCGGTCGCCGCGATGACGGACTGGCTGCTGTCCGGCGAGGCGCCGGGCGGATTCACCGTGGACCAGGACGCCGAGTTGCGCTCGAGCGGCGAAGGTGGCGCCACGGTGCGATACGTCGGCCACGCGCTGGAAGCGAACGACATGCGCCGGCACATCGAGGCCGGCAAACAATGCATGCGCCTCGCGATGACCTGGAATGATCGCATCTCCTTCGTGCTGACGCCGTCGCTGACGATCAAGCGTGTCACGCCGCTCGACGTGATCAAGGAGGCGTCGGATCCCACCGCGCAGAACGACGACGAACGCTTCGACTCGGATGTCACGCTGATGACGGGTGAATTGGCGCGGATGTTGACCGATCTCGTCGATATCCTGGGTGGCGAGCGGCAAGACTCGGTTCAAATCGCGGCGGCAGCCTGAACCTCGTCGGCTGTCGAGGATCGTCGCCGCGCTACGGCGCGGCTTCGCGCTGACGCGACCTGTCGGGGAGGACCGTCGCCGCTCTGGCGGCGGGCGGGGTGCGGCTGCGCGCCGGCGAAGCGCAGGCTCACCGTGGAGCCTCTTGCCGTTCGGCCCGGCGGGTTCGGAAAGTCAGCGGACAAGCTATCCGAACACCCGGGCCCATACCGCCCGAAGGCGTCGCGCGCGGTCTTCGAACAGATATGAGGCTGCCAGCGTCAAGAGACCTGAAATCGCACCCGTCACGATGTGCTCGACATAGGGGATACGGTAGTGACTCGTGTGCGAGTAGGCGTCGCCCAACGTCGTCAGGACGCCGACGATCACCGCATTGCCGTATCGATGCGCGTAGAGTTTCGCCGCGGGCGTGAAAGTCAGCAGTACAGCCAGGAGTCCGGTAAACAGACCGGTATGAAATGCAATCGACCAGTGGGCGAGGCTCATGATGTTGCCCCAGCTCCCCGGCATGCAGGTCATGCACGCACTGGTCGGCTGCCAGAAGCGCTGGATGAACAGTCTGACGCGCTGCTTCCACTCGGTTGACATGACGCACTCCCCTCAATGCCGTCGTCACGGCCGACGCCACCATACGTATCGTTGATGCAGCTTCCAAATCCTTTGACGAGCCTGCCGCCCTCGTCGCGGACGGGTTGGCTATGCGCCGTGGAGGCCAAGCCATAACCTGGACATGGTGGGAATACTACTCCACGATTCGACGGCCGCCGTTTCGACCGGCACCGCGCCGGTGCCTTCTCACGAAACCGGGAATCGCTGCGGATCGCGTACTGCAAATACGCGCATCTTCAATGGACGGAAATCACCGAGCCCATCGTGCAACCGCGCGTTCATCGACATGCATGCGCGCGCGGGTGGTTGATCTGGCTATATATCAGGACTTCTTATTGAAAGTCTTGAGCGCCCTGCAATCCATTCGTGGCCTGCGCTTGCTGAAACCTGTCGCCGGGCGTATGGTTTATTTCTCTATCGCCCTTTTCCGGGAGATACCAAAATGGCTGCCATGCAATCCGCGGCCACGCCCCTCTCCGACGAGGAAGCCCGGCGCCAGTTGCGCCGCGCCGTCATCGCCAGCACGATTGGCACCACGATCGAATGGTATGACTTTTTCCTCTACAGCACGGTCACCGGCCTGGTCTTCGCAAAGCTGTATTTCCCCCAATCCCATCCACTCGTCGGCACGCTTCAGGCGTTCCTGATCTATGCCGTCGGCTTTGTCGCGCGGCCGGTCGGCGCGGCGATCTTCGGCCACTACGGCGATCGCATCGGCCGCAAGGCCACGCTGATCGTGACCCTGTTGCTGATGGGGCTCGCGACGTTCGCCGTGGCCTTCGTTCCGACCTACGCGACGATCGGCATCTGGGGCGCGGTTCTCCTCACGGTGCTGCGCTTCATCCAGGGCGTCGGTGTCGGCGGCGAATGGGGCGGCTCGGTCCTGATGTCGATGGAGTGGGCGCGCACCAATGCGCATCGCGGCTTCGTCGCGTCGTGGCCGCAGTTCGGCGTGCCGGCAGGATTGTTCCTCGCCAACCTCGCCGTGCTGGCCATGAGCTGGTTGTCCGGCAGCAGTTTTCTCACGTGGGGCTGGCGCGTGCCGTTTGTCCTCAGCATCCTGCTGGTCGCGATCGGGCTTTATATCCGCCTGAACATTCTCGAGACGCCGATCTTCGCGAAACTGCTGGCCGAGCGCCGGATCGAGAAGGCGCCGATGCTCGAAGTGCTGCGCAAGCAGCCGACGGATATCGTGCTGTCGGCGTTCGCGCGGATGGCCGAACAGGCGCCGTTCTATATCTTCACGGCGTTCGTGTTCACTTACGGGATCACGGCGCTGGGCGTCACGCGCGAGTTGCTGCTGACGGCGGTTCTGGTGGCATCCGTGGTCGAATTCGTCACCATTCCGCTGTTCGGCCACGTGTCGGACCTGATCGGGCGGCGGCGGATGTACATGATCGGTGCGGTTTCCGTCGGTATATTCGGATTCCTCTACTTCGCGATGGTCGACAGCCGGAATCCGGCGTGGATCTTCGCGGCCATCGTGCTGTCGCTGGTCCCGCATTCGATGATGTACGGACCGCAGGCGGCATTGATCGCCGAGTCGTTTACCGGGCGGTTGCGGTATAGCGGTGCGTCGATGGGTTATCAGCTCGCTTCGGTCATTGCGGGCGGCCCGGCACCGCTGATCGCGACCGCGCTGTTTGCCTACTACCATTCGGGGTATGCGATCGCGGTGTACGTGCTGATATGTGCGGTGTTGAGCCTGGTCGCCGCATCGAAGCTCGGCGACTACACGAACAAGGATATTTCGCGGGAATACGACGACGCGCGAAGTCTGGAGGATCATGGCCACGCGCCGCCGCTGACCTGACGGGTTGGTCGGTTCGCTCGATGCATGGGACGACGAGCCGGCTGCCGGCCCGCTTTCCGCGCGCGGTCCCGGTTCAGGCCAACGCGCGCGCCCGGAACGACACGACAACTGCTTGATTGCGGTCAATTACGCCCACGCCCGCTCAGCCGCGCCTCACTCACGGCTTGTGATCCGCGCGAGCGGCGCCCAGCGCTTCGAGCAATGGTCGGAGCGCATCGAGTTCCGCGCCGAAGCCGGCCCAATCCCCCGCCTTCAGCCGCTCGATCGCACGATCGTAATGGGCCAGCGCGTCGCGGGCGCGCGTATCCGCCGCGCCGCCGGCCGGCGCCGCCCCCGGCCCCGGCCTCGCCTCCTTGAAGAGCGCCGCGAGCGCCTCGCTCAGGTTTTCCTCCATCACGACGCGATCGCCATAGGCCGCAATCACCCGTTTCAACTCGGGCAACTGGCCGGACGACGCGCGCAGATAGAGCGGCGACACGTAGAGAATCGAGTGCTCGATCGGAACGACCACGAGATGTCCGCGGATCACGCGCGAGCCCATCTGGTTCCACAGCGAGATCTGCTGCGAGATTTCCGTGCTCTGCTGGATGCGCGCCTCGATCTGGTACGGCCCGTAGATCAGCTTTTCCTTGGGGAACGCGTAGACGATCAGCTTGCCGTACCCGGGCGGATCGCAACGCGCGGCCAGCCACGCGATCATGTTCTCGCGCTGGCTCGGCACCATCGGCAGCATGAGCACGAAGCCGGCCTGCGCATCGCCGGGCAGCCGCATGATCGTGTAGTACGGCGCCATCTGCCGGTTCGCGGCGTCGCCCCCGTCGATGTCGCCGAGCGCACGAGGAAACTGCCAGAGGTCCTCGCGGTTATAGAACACTTCCGGTGCATCCATGTGATAAGCGCGGTAGAGGTTCGCCTGGATCAGGAACAGATCCTCGGGGTAGCGGATGTGCCGTTGAAGATCCTGCGGCATCGCGTCGAGCGGCTTGAACATGCCGGGGAAGATGCGCGCGTAAGTCCGCACCAGCGGATCGGAAGGATCGCTGACGTAGAAGTCAACCGTGCCGTTGTACGCGTCGACCACCACCTTGACCGCGTTGCGAATGTAGTTGGCGCCATCGCCGGTGCCGGGCGGCGCATACGGAAACCACTGGCTGGTCGTATAGGCGTCCTGCATCCAGAACAGGCGTCCGTTGCTTGCCACGACATAGGGGTCGTGGTCGAGCGCGAGAAACGGTGCAATCGTGCGGATCCGGTCCCGGATGTTGCGGTGAAAGAGGATCCTGCTCTCGTTCGTGATGTAGTGCGTCAGCAGGATGTTGGGATCGCCGAACTGCCATGCGAACAGGCTGCGCCGCACCGCGCCGCCGATCGCGACACCATCGCGCCCGCTGTACGACGTGTAGACGTTGCTGTCCCCCTTCGGGTAGTCGAATTCGCGCACGCTGCCCTTCACGATCACATAGCCCTGCCCGCCTTCGCCGAAGTAGATGCGCGGTTCGTCGATCGCCGGCCCGCCATCGGCGACGGGCGGAATGTCGTGCAGATAGAGCGACGGCAAGCCTTCCGTGGATTTCTCCGTGACCGGCGACATCACGATGCCGTTGCCGTGGGTGAACAGCAGATGCAGGTTCACCCAGGTTCGGGCGTTCTCCGGCAGCATCGACTGCTCCAGTTCGCGCGCCGACAGCATGACCTGCCGGTAGCCGGAGTCGAGACGGTAGCGATCGATATCCACGGAAAAGAACTTGTAGTAAGTCCTGATCTCCTGCAACTGCGCATAGGTATCCATCAGCGGCTGCACATCCCATAGGCGGATATTGTCGACGGTCGCGCGATTGGCCTGCAGCGACGCGATGTTCAGGCCCTGCTCGGCCGCGAACGGCTTGACCTCGATCCGCGCGAGACCGTAAGCCTGCCTCGTCAACGCGATGTTATGCTGGATATAGGGCGTCTCGAGCTGCAGTTCGCTCGGCTTGACGTAGAAGCGCTGGAACAGCGCGGGATAGACGATGCCGAGCGCGAACGAAGTGCCGAACACGAGCAGCATCGCGGCGGCCGGCAACCGATAGCCGGGCCGGCGCAGGTTGACCAGCATCGCAACGGCCGACGCAACGGCGAGGCCGACGAGCAGCCACAGCACCGGCAGCATCACGTGGACATCCGTATAACCGGCGCCGACCACGACCCCGTTGTTGTCGTAGAGCAGCAGAAAGCGTTCGAGCCACCAGGACCAGGCTTTCAGCAGGAAGAACAGTGCCAGTAGCGCCGACCCGTGAACCGCGGCGGCCGACGAAAGCCCCTTCGGCGGGCGGAGCATGATGTCGCCGCGCAGCCAGTAGACGCCGCCCGCGACGATCGCGCAGCAGACGACCAGTTGCAGCAGCAGGTTCTTCAGCAGGATCCAGACGGGCAGCGCGAACAGATAGAAACCGATGTCCTTGCCGAAGATCGGATCGCGCGCGCCGAACGGCACCCGATGCAGGAAACGAAGCGCGACATCCCAGCTCGACATCGCACCGGCGGCGATCGCAAGCCCGAGTATGACCGCACCCGCGGCGATGACCGCGCGCCAGGGAATGCGCGACGCGACCTCCCCCGCCAGCGCCCGCAGGACATCCTCCGCACGCGTCGACGAAGCGTCCGCTACCTGCCAGACATCGACGGGCCTGGCATGACGATGCGCGAGCCACCCCGACGCGCCGATCGCGGCCGCCGACACGGCGAACACCGCGACGAACAGCAGCACCCTCGCGGACAGGATCGTCCAGAAGACGCCGGCATAGCCGATCGACGCGAACCAGAGCCAGTCGACCAGGAGACCGGTGACGCGCCCGACGACGATCAGGCAGGCGACGACGATCGCAGCCGCGATCCCGTAGCGTCTCAGGCGTGGGACGGACGTTGCTTGCGAGCGCATCGAGGCTCCTTTGCCGGGCCGTCATGAGTGGCCGGCCGCGGCCGGACCTGGCGTGCCGCCGATCAGGCAGTGAGCATCGCGGCCGGCCGCATGTCTGAATGCTACGCCCGTTGCCGACACGTCGCCATCCGACGGCATGCGCGACAGCACCGGGAACGAGCACTGCGACAGATTCGATCCCTCCTCGACAAGCACCCGTCGATGGCCGCTGCCGGGCGCAATCAGTGACGACCGTAGTGAACCGAACGCCGGCCGTCTTCCCCGCACTCCCCGGAAATCCTCGATGAAGCACAAAAAAGCCACTCTCGCGGGTGGCTTCCGTGCGTGCAATCAGTCGTCGATCACCCGCCTCACGCGTGCGTGCGCCGACTCGCCTCCGCATCGACCTCGCGCAGCGACTTGCCGCGCGTTTCCTTCGCAAGCCCGACGCACACGATCGAGATCAGCGCGGCCGCGACGAGATACAACGCGATCGGCGTCGACGAGTGATAGCGCTCGAGCAGCGACAGCCCGATCAGCGGCGCAAGCGAGCCGGCCATCAGCGGCGCGACCTGGTAGCACAGCGACAGCGCGGTATAGCGCACGTTGGTCGGGAACATCTCGGTCATCAGCGCCGAATAAGGCGAGTACGTCATCGATTCGATGAACAGGCCGAGCACGATCGCGGCCATGATGATCCAGTCGTTGCCGGTATCCATCATCGGGAACGCGACGAAGCCCCAGCCGGCGGTCAGCACGGCGCCCGTCAGATACACGGGCTTGCGCCCGACGAGATCCGACATCAGCCCCATCAGCGGGATGAAGAAGAAGTGAATCGCGTTGGCGGCGAACATCAGCTTCAGGATCCGCGTGGTGTCGAAGCCGACGACCAGCTTCAGGTAAGTCAGCGAGAACGTGACGACCATGTAATACAGGATGTTCTCGGCGAACCGCGCGCCGATGCCGATCAGCACCTGCCGCCAGTGATACTTGAGCACGTGGCCCACGCCGAGCTGCTTTTCCTGCTTCTGCGCGCGGCGCGCCTGCGCTTCCTTGAAGATCGGCGCATCGTCGACCTTGCGGCGAATCCAGAAACCGATCAGCACGACCACCGCCGAGAACCAGAACGCCGCGCGCCAGCCCCACGCCAGGAAGTCGGCCTCGGACAGCGAGCTCGACAGCACCAGCAGGATGATGGTCGCGACGAGGTTGCCGGCCGGCACGCCGGCCTGCGGCCAGCTGGCCCAGAAGCCGCGGCGGTTGTCCGGGCTGTGTTCGCTGACCAGCAGGATCGCGCCGCCCCACTCGCCGCCGAACGCGAAGCCCTGGATCAGGCGCAGCGACACCAGCAGCACCGGCGCCCAGTAGCCGATCGCATCGAAGGTCGGCAGGCACCCCATCAGGAAGGTCGTGACGCCGACCACGATCAGGCTCACCTGCAGCAGATACTTGCGGCCGAACTTGTCGCCGTAGTAACCGAACACCAGCCCGCCGATCGGGCGCGCGGCGAATCCCACCGCATACAGCGCGAACGCGGCGAGCAGGCCGTCGATCGGGTTGCCGGTCTTCTTGAAGAAGTGCGTGCCGAACACCAGCGCCGACGCCGTTCCGTACAGGAAGAACTCGTACCACTCCGCCACCGAGCCGACCATCGACGCCGCGACGACCCGCTTCAATTCCCGCTTCGACGCCGTGTCCCGCACGGCTGCTGCACTACCGGGCGAGACTGCCTCGCCGACCTGACTTGTCATCTCCGTATCTCCTCTCGTTGTCTTCCATTTCCCTTGGCGGGCCGGGTTCGCGCGTAAGCACGTCGAAAGATTTTATACAATATCCAATACACAATCCATGCAATCTCAAAAAGGTTTCGGCAGAAATGCGACATGCGGGGCGGCATCTGGCCGTCAGGTTCCGAGCCTGCGAGCGCGATGGTTCTGATCAGAGGAAAGTACGGCAGGGATCCGTTTATGGGACGCCGATCGCGGCTCGCGGGCCGACGGGCGGGGCGTGGCGTGGATTTTCCGGCGTCGACGGGATCGTCCGTCGCCCCCGCCCAAAGCCGCTGCGGCGCGGTTCGCCACCGTCCCCGCGGCTCCGGCATGACGACCTTCGTCACGCCCTTTTTATTTTATATTGTATAAAATATTCGAACTGGCTAGAATGACTTCCGTCGATGGCTGACTCTCGGGCGAAACCGGAGGCAACGTTTCGGCACCGAGGCAAACAAGAGGCGGCCAGCCGCCGTCCGGATCGCATGCAGCACCGACGAGACGGCGAGCGCGCGTACAGCCCACGTTGCCAGCAATGGCAGTGACCCTATCTGAATGTGAGGAAACGAGATGAGCGACAACATTTTTACCGGCACCATTCCGGCCCTGATGACGCCGTGCACCGCTGACCGTCAGCCGGATTTCGACGCGCTGGTGAAGAAGGGCAAGGAACTGATTGCACTCGGCATGCGCGCGGTGGTGTACTGCGGCTCGATGGGCGACTGGCCGCTGCTGACCGAAGCGCAGCGCCAGGAAGGCGTCGCGCGCCTGGTCGAAGCCGGCGTCCCGACGATCGTCGGCACCGGCGCGGTGAACTCGAAGGAAGCCGTGTCGCACGCCGCGCATGCCGCGAAGGTCGGCGCACACGGCCTGATGGTGATCCCGCGCGTGCTGTCGCGCGGCGCGTCGCCGGCGGCCCAGAAGGCGCACTTCGCCGCGATCCTGAACGCCGCGCCGAACCTGCCGGCCGTGATCTACAACAGCCCGTACTACGGCTTCGCAACCCGCGCCGACCTGTTCTTCGAACTGCGTCGCCAGCACCCGAACCTGATCGGCTTCAAGGAATTCGGCGGCGCCGCCGACATGCGCTACGCAGCCGAGAACATCACGTCGCAGGACGACAGCGTGACGCTGATGGCCGGCGTCGACACGCAGGTCTTCCACGGCTTCGTGAACTGCGGCGCCGCAGGCGCGATCACCGGTATCGGCAACGCGCTGCCGCGCGAAGTGCTGCAACTGGTCGACCTGTGCAAGAAGGCCGCGCAAGGCGACGCCGTGGCGCGCGTGCGTGCGAAGGAACTGGAAGCGGCGCTGGCCGTGCTGTCGTCGTTCGACGAAGGCTGCGATCTGGTCCTGTTCTACAAGCACCTGATGGTGCTGAACGGCGACAAGGAATACACGCTGCACTTCAACGAAACCGACGCCCTGAGCGACGCGCAGCGCAACTACGCGGAAGCGCAGTACACGCTGTTCCGCAACTGGTACGCGAACTGGTCGAAGAGCATCGCGTAAGCGCGTACGCACGAAACCGTTCGATACGCAGCCATGCAACGGCTGCGTGACGAAAACAAAAAGCCACGGAACCCTCCGTGGCTTTTTTCATTCGCGCGCTGCGCCGCAGTCGCGCATCTGCCGAATCAGTGCTGCTGCACGGCCGCCCCGCTCGCGCGCTCCTGTTCCGTGATCTCCGTGCGGCAATGGCCGATCATGTACAACGCACCGGCCGCGGCGAGCGCCGGCACCGCCAGCAGGCTGAACACGTCGCCGAAGTGCCAGCCGAGCCCCATCAGCATCGCGCCGGCGAATGCGCCGGCCACGCCGCCGATTCGTCCGATGCCGAGCATCCATGCCACGCCCGTCGCGCGGCAGCGCGTCGGATACAGGCTCGCCGCATAGGCCGACATCGACGTCACCGCGCTCGTCACCACGGTGCCGCACAGGAAAATCAGCGTGCCGAGCCACGCGGCATGCCCGATCGTGCGGCTCGCCACGAGCACCAGCAGCGCCGCCACGACATACGCGCAGACGATCGTCCGGTTCGGATTGAAGCGGTCCATCAGCCATCCGGCGCCGAGGTTGCCGAGCACGCCGCCGAGCGGGAACAGCGACGTCATCAGCGCGCCGCCTTCGGCGCTGAAGCCCGCGTCGCGAAGCAGCGTCGGCATCCAGTTGGTCAGCAGGTAATAGATCAGCAGTCCCATGAAATAGGCCGCCCACAGCATCAGCGTGCGCGAACGGAACTGCGCGGATACGACCTGCGCGAGCGCGGACGCCCCGCCCGTTTGCGCTCGCGCGCCGGCGGCCACGAACGTGCAGTCGTCGAAGCGCTCGCGCGGTGCGATCCGCGCGAGGATGCGCGCGATGCGCGCATGCGTGCCCGGTCGCGCCGCGAGATACTGCGCGGACTCGGGCAGCAGCATCACGAGCGCGACCGCCAGCGCGAGCGGCCCGATGCCGCCCGCGGTCAGCACGCTTTGCCAGCCGAACTGAGGAATCAGCCACGCGGACGTGACGCCGCCCACCGCGAGCCCGCACGAGAAACCGCAGAACATCGCGTTGACGGCCACACCGCGGATCCGGGCCGGCGCGTACTCCGACATCAGCGTGACGGCGTTCGGCATCGCCGCGCCCAGGCCGAGCCCGGTCAGGAAGCGGAATGCAGTCAACGCTTCGATCGACTGTGCATGCGCGGACACCATGCTCCATGCGCCGAAACACGCGACCGACAGCACGAGCACGGTCTTGCGGCCGAGCCTGTCCGCGCACGGTCCGGCGGCGAGTGCGCCGATGCCGAGCCCGGCCAGCGCCGCGCTCATCACCGGGCCGAGCGCGCTGCGCGCGATGCCCCAGTCGTGTGTGAGCGCGGGTGCGATGAAGCCGATCGCGGCCGTGTCGTAGCCGTCGGCGGCCACGACCAGGAAGCACAGGATCAGGATCAGCCACTGACAGGGGGAAAAGCGCTCGGCGTCGATGAACGACTGCACGTCGAGCGTACGCGGGGGGGTTTTCATCGTATGTCTCCTTCGGTCCGGTCGCACGACGGTGCCGATGCACCGCCCGCGCGCGGACCTGTTCATGGTCATGGTTTCGTCGTGAACCCGGTGCCCTTGCAGGCCGGCGAGCGCGACGCGGCAGTCCGTGGCGGCGAACCGCATCGCGCATGCCCGGCCGATGCCGTCCGCGCCGCCCGTGACGATCGCCACGCGCGCGGGGTGTCGTCCGTATCGGGTCCGGATTTCATCGTCATCGGTTCAGCGCGTCAGGTACGCGAGGCTCGGGAACTCGACGCGGCGGATGATGCGGCTCTCCTGCGCGACGATCAGGTGGCCGGACGCCTGCAGATACGCGGGCCAGTCCGGATCGGCATCGCGCGCGGTGCGCCGCGCGTCGTAGTCGGCGATGCTGTCGTAGCCCCACAGATGGACGACCTGGTTCAACGCGCCGATGTCGCTCATGTAGAAGCCGACGGGCGCGCCGAGATACTTGACCTGGATCGGCATCGCGAGCCGGTCGAAGATCTCGATGAACTCCGCCATGCCGCGCGGGCGGATCGTATAGATGCGATGGTCGATGAAGGATTTAGCGGTAGTCATGGTCGGCTCCGGGTTCAGGCGGTCACGCGTGCGGCGGCGGGTGGTGTCGGCTCGGCGGCGGATGATGTCGGCTCGGCAAGATCGAGTCGGTCACGCAGGTCGGGCAGGTCGCCGAGGTCGGCAAGCCCCGCGATATGGCGTGCGCTCAGATAGCCGAACGTCATGATCGGCCCGAGCGTGATCCCCGCGCCCGGATAGTTGCCGCCCATGATGCTGGCGCGATCGTTGCCGACCGCATACAGGCCGGCGATCGGCCGGTCGTCGGCGGCGAGCACCTGGCCGACCACGTTGGTCCGGATGCCGTCGAAGGTGCCGAGGTCGCCCATCACGACCTTCAGCGCGTAATACGGCCCGTCGCCGAGCGGCGCCACGCACGGATTCGGACGATGGTCGGCGTCGCCGAGATAACGGTTGAACGACGTCGTGCCGCGGCCGAATTCGGGATCCTCGCCGCGCACGGCATCGCGGTTGTAGCGCCGCACGGTCGCTTCCAGATTCGCCGCATCGATGCCGGCGCGCTGCGCGAGTTCGGCCAGCGTGCGCCCCTGCACGAGATAGCCGTTGCGTAGCAGCGGCCCGAGCGGCACGGGTGCGGGCTTCGCGAAGCCCAGCCCGTATTTGCGGATCGTCGCGTGATCGCACACGAGCCACATCGCGGTTTCGGTCTCGCCTTTGCATGCTGCGATCATCGCAGCGCCGACGTCGTGATACGAATTCGATTCGTTCGTGAAACGCGTGCCGCGGCGGGTCACGCCGATGACGCCGGGCTTGTAGCGATCGAGCAGATGCGGAAACACACCGAAGCGGCCGTCGCCGAGCGGCACGCGCGAGACGGGCATCCATGCGGCCGGCTGCGGATAGCGGATCTCGACGCGGCCGCCCGCGCGCTCGGCGAGCGTCGCGCCGTCGCCGGTGTTGCCGGCCGGCACCGGCGATACATGCTCGCCGCCGCGCGCAACGTGCGGATAAGCACGCGCGATGCGCGCGACGTCGTGCGAGAAGCCGCCGCTCGCGAGCACGACCGCACGGCGCGCGGTGATGCGATACGTCGCGCCGTCGGCCCCGACCGTCGCGCCGGCGATGCGCGCGCCGTCCGCGACGAGTTCGCGTGCGGGCGTGTTCGTCAGGATCGGAATGCCGAGATCCAGCGCGGACTTCGCGAGGCGCGCGGCGAGCGCGTTGCCGCTCGTGATCTGCACGCCGCGCCGGTACAGCGCGAGATCCCTCAGATGCGCGGCAAGCCGCTTCGTCACGTACCACGCCGACCGACGCGAGCGCGTCGCGTTGAAGAAGTGCTTCAGGTCCGCGTTCGACGAATTGAACATCATCCCGATGAACGTGATCGTCTTCAGCGGCGGACGCAGGCGCTCGAGATCGCGCCCGAGCCCGCGCGCATCGTACGGCGCGGCGACGACCGAGCGGCCGATGTCGACGCCGCCGGGCATGTCCGGGTGATAGTCGGGATACAGCGTCGGCACGAATTTCACGTCAGTCTCGCGCTCGAAGAAATCGAGCATGCGCGGGCCGTGCTCGAGAAACGCGTCGATCGCCGCATCGTCGTAGAACGCGCCCGTCTCGCCGCGCAGATACGTGCGGGCCGCTTCGCGCGTATCCTGCACGCCGTTCGCGCGCGCATGGCGATTGCCCGGGATCCACAGCACGCCGCCGGAAAACGCGGTCGTGCCGCCGAAACATGCTTCCTTCTCGACGACGATCACGTCGAGCCCCGCCTTGCGCGCGGTAATGGCGGTGGACAGGCCGCCCGCTCCCGATCCGATCACGAGCAGATCGCACGTGACGTGCTTCGAACGCTGCTGATCGTTCATCATGTCTTCCTCCGTCTCTTGAATAACTGTGCGTCGCCGGGCTCGCGCTGCGCGTCGTGGTGCAGCACGGCAAGGTCGCCGAATCAGCGTGCGCCGGCACCGGCCTCGTAGCCGGGCCGCGGCACGAGATCCATCAGCATCGCGTCGAGGCCGCCGTCGACCACCAGCTCCGCGCCATTCACGTATGCCGCACGCGGGCTCGCGAGAAACGCGACGACGTTCGCGATGTCGTCGGGCCGGCCGATGCGGCGGCTCGCGGTCATCGCGCTGCGGCGTGCCTCGATGTCGCCGCTCGCATAGAACGACTCCGACAGCGGCGTGCGGATCATGCCCGGGCACACGGTATTGCTGCGGATGCCGCGCGGCCCCCACTCCGCCGCCAGTTGCCGCGCGAGCATCGCGACCGCCGCCTTGCTCGCGCTGTAGGCGCCGCTGTACGTCTGCGGGTGGCGCGCCGCGATCGACGCGACATGTACCAGCGCACCCGAGCCGCGCGCGAGCATCGCGCGCCCGAACGCTTGCGAACACAACATGTAGCCGGTGAGATTGACCTGCAGCATCGCGTTCCATGCGTCGAGGCCGATGCTCTCGATGCCGCCGGCACGCAACAGGCCGGCGTTGTTCACGAGCACGTCGGCGGGACCGAGGTCGCGCTCCACGCGTTCGGCGGCCTGCGTCACGCTGGCGGCATCGCCGATATCGCAGCCGATCGCGACGACGTCGCCGCCGGCCGCGCGCAGCCGCTCGGCGATCGCGATGGTGCCGTCCGCGTCGCGGTCGAGCAGCGCGACCCGCGCGCCGGCCGCCACGAACGTTTCGACGATCGACGTGCCGATGCCGCCCGCGGCCCCCGTCACGACGCAAACCTGCCCGTCGAGACGAAGCCAGTCCTGCTGTTGAGTGTTCGCTTGCGATATCATTAGGTATCCTCTTGAAATGAGCTTTAGAGATCCGGCTCGATCCGGCACACGCTACCCGAACGTCGCGCGCTGCGTCAGTGGCAAGCGCTACGTCGATGGGAAAAGTATAGAAGCGCGCATCGCGCGAAAATTGGACAAACGCCGCAAGCAACAGGACAATTTGTACACAGGAGGCCGTGCGGCATGAGGAGAATCCCTAACTACGATCTGTATGGCGAATCGGCGCGTCCGCCCTGGTACGACGCGTTCAACTTCGAATGGATACCGGAGCGCAGCCAGCCGAACGACTGGCATATCGCCGCGCACCGTCACGACGCGCTATTGCAGATTTTGTACATCCGCGGCGGGCAGGGGCATGTCGTGATCGAGAGCGGGAAGCACACGTTCGCGCCGCCGTGCCTCGTGGTGCTGCCCGCGCAGACGGTCCATGCGTTCGAGTTCTCGCCGCAGATCGACGGCCTCGTGATCACGGTCGTGCAGCGCGCGCTCGAAACGCTGGTCAAGACCGCCGCGCCGGGCGCGCTGTCGATCCTGCAACGCGCGGCGGTGATTCCGGTCAAGGAGCCGGACGCGAGCGCGTCGATGCTGATGCCGCTGTTCGCGTTGCTAGAACAGGAATTCCGCAGCACCTCACGCGGGCGCGGCGCGGCCGGGATGGCGTTGCTGGTGGCGTTGATCGTGCATGTCGCGCGCCTGAGCGATCTCGCGGCCGCGCCGTCGCATGCCGGCACCGATCGGCGCGCCACGTTGCTGCGGCGGTTTCGCGAACTGATCGACACGCATTTTCGCGAGCATCGGCCGGTGGAATTCTATGCGGACCGGCTCGGCGTGACGGCCGCGCAGCTTGCGCGCGTGTGCCGGGAGGAGTTGGGCATCTCGACGACGGCGGTCGTCAACGCGCATCTGATTCGCGAAGCGCAGCGCGACCTGGTTTATTCGAATCTGAGCGTGAAGCAGATCGCGCACGAGATGGGGTTTGCGGACAGCGCATACTTCAGCCGCTATTTCCGCAAGCAGACCGGCCTGACGCCGGGCGAGTTCAGGGAAGCGGCCCATCGCGACCTGATGCCGGGCCGCTCGTAAACGGGCGCGGTGCGGGCGATGCGCGCGGTCGCGGCTCCCGAAAGCCCCGACCGCAACAGCCGGCTCGATCGCCGCGCGTCAGACCGCGACCGCGCCGACGTAGTTTTCGGCCATCGCCATCGCCGCCGGGCGCGACGTCGTCACGTGCTCGAGTTCGGCCACCTGCAAACGCTGCTCGAACGGCGACGCGTCGTCGAGACGATGCATCATGCGCGTCATCCAGTACGAGAAGTGTTCGGCGCGCCAGATCCGGCGCAGCGCGGTTTCGCTGTACGCGTCGAGCAGGTCGGTGCGCGCTTCGTCGTAGAACGCCTGCAGCGCGGACGTCAGGATGCGCACGTCCGACACCGCGAGGTTGAGGCCCTTCGCGCCGGTCGGCGGCACGATGTGCGCAGCGTCGCCGGCAAGGAACAGGCGGCCGTGCTGCATCGTGGTCGACACGAAGCTGCGCATGCCGACGATGTTCTTCTGGAAAATCCGCCCTTCCACGACCTGCCGGCCATCGGCGGAGTCGACGCGCGCGTGCATCTCGGCCCAGATGCGATCGTCGGACCATTGGTCGACCGAATCCTTCGGGTCGCACTGGAAATACATGCGCTGCACGTTCGGCGAGCGCGTGCTGACGAGCGCGAAGCCGCGTTCGTGGCGTGCATAGATCAGCTCGTCCGACGACGGCGGCGCCTCGACGAGAATGCCGAACCAGCCGAACGGAAACACGCGCTCGTAGTCCTGCCGCAAGGCGGCGGGGATCATCGTGCGCGACACGCCCTGCGAGCCGTCGCAGCCGATCACGAAGTCGCAGTCGAGCGTCTGTTCGACGCCGTCGTGCACGAAGCGGATCGACGGCGCATCGGTCTCGATGCCGGCAATCGTCGTCCCGGACACGTTGAAGTACAGCGCGCCGCCGGCCGCCACGCGCGCGGCCACGAGATCCTTCAGCACCTCGTGCTGCGCATAGACGGTGATCGCCTTGCCGGTCAGCTCGGTCAAATCGATGCGGCGGCGCTTGCCTTCGAATGCCAGTTCGAACCCGTGATGCAGCGCGCCTTCCGCTTTCATCCGGTCGCCGACCCCCGATTCGGTCAGCACGTCCATCGTGCCCTGTTCGAGCACGCCGGCGCGGATGGTGGATTCGATCTGTTCGCGGCTGCGCGACTCGAGCACGACCGACTCGATACCACGCAGATGAAGAAGATGGGAAAGCAGCAGGCCCGCGGGCCCGGCGCCGATGATGCCGACTTGCGTACGCATGAATGTCTCCGGTTGGGATTGATTTTGCGCAAGTGTGGCGGCGATGCGCGCTATCCCGCAACGCGATATCCGGAATATGGACTATCTCGATAATGGATAAAGGCGGGCGCGCGCGGCGCGTCCCGGGCCGCGCGTGTCCATCCGCTCAGGGCTTCGCCGGCGCCGGCCGCGACTCCATCCCGTCGATCTTCGCGAGCAGCGCATTGCCGAGCTTCGTCAGATGGCGCGGCATGCCGGGGATCGCCAGCAGCGCCTCGATCCGCTCGCGCCAGTAACTCGGGTGACTCACGCGCATCGCAACCGGCATCACCGCCGCGCCGGTATCGGCATCGCTTTCCAGCAGCGCGACCATTCTCTCGATATGAGAGAGCTCGCGCTCCACATAGTCTCTCGTCAGCATGTGCTTGCCACTCCCCGAAACACAGCACCCGGCCTGTCTTCATCGGCGCATCGCCGCATGGTCCTTTCGCTCGACGCGTCGTCCTCGTTTCGCTTCACGGTACGCGCGTCGTATGTCAGAAAAACGCCCGGCATCACGACGATTTTCTTCATATCGTCGGATCGATGTCGTGCCGCACGCATCACGTCCATGGCCCCTCTCTTCGTTGCCGATCGTAGACACTCCGCGTCGCGGCGGCATCCCCAAAATTGAGGATCCTGCCGAAGTCGATCGCACCGCATCCGTGCGACACGCCGGCACGCCAGATCCGCCGAACGCGATGCGGCAACACGCGCAACGTAGCGCGTGCGGCAAACGGGGAACGGGGACGCGAGGATTTGCGCGGCCGACGAGTCGATCGCGGCGCTCTGCACGGCCGCCGTTCGATCCCGAACAGTCGGACGCCGCGCTCGAGGCCCTCATGGCGCTCGCCGACGCGCGAGCGGCGAGCTGCTTCGTGCGCGACGCGCGCACCGGCACCGGCGTCCGTTCCCGCTCACCCGCGCGGAACCGGCCGTCGCGACCGGCATTGCCGGCGGCCTGGCGCCGGCCGAGCACGCGGCATGCAACGGCGTACAGATCCGCACCGTGCGCAGCCAGAGCAAGGCGGTCTTCGCGAAGACGGGCGTGCGACGTATTGCCGATCTCGTCGCGCCGTTCGGCGACCGAATACTCAGCGGCGCCGGCCGCGCGCACCCTTGATCGTGCCGGTGCCCGCGGGCTCGGCCGCGGTCATCCGGTCGAGTTGCCGGACGATCTCCGCGCGCAGTTCCGCCGAAATCTCCACGCTGTCGAGCAGCTCCGAGATCCACAGCCCGTCGGCCGCGAGCCGGCAGATCATCAGCGTCGCCGCCCGTTCGAGCGGCACCGGGTCCGGCCGCGTCCACTCGCGCATCGGCACCGACCAGCGCGCACGCGTCTCCTGCTCGGTGATCATCGACGCGACCAGCACGCGCAGCACGTCGGTGCTCGCGGCCGGCTGCGCGGTGTCGAGCACCGCATGCAGATACGCGCGCGCCGCCGCGCCGTCGCCGTGCGAATCGGCCGCGCGGCGTGCGGCCATCTGCGTCGCGAAGCGCCCGGTCGCCTGCCCGAACAGCGCGTCGAGCAAGCCCTGCTTGTTCGCGAAGTGATACTGCAGCGCGCCTTTCGTCACGCCTGCACGCTCGGCGACCGCGTCGAGCGTCAACGCGGCCACGCCGTGATGGGTCGCGATTTCCGACGCGGCTTCCAGCAGTTGCGCGCGCACCTGTTCCGGCGCCTTTTTACGCCGCACGCCGGCGACGGGCGCGGAATCAGGCGCGGAACCGGGCGCAGAACCGGGCACAGCCGGTGCGCCGGACGCCTGCGGGCCGGCCGGTTCGGCCGTGTCGACGGGCTCGGGGATGTCGTGCAAAGCGGGTTCGGGGCGTTTCTTCATGGCGGCGATGTTAGCACCCGCGGTCTCGATATAAACATTCCGGCTGGATGGTATGATCCGCCGCATGAATAAACCCGCCCCCTCCTCCTGGTCCGCGCTCGACACCGCGATCGCCCGCGGCCGCGACGCGCTGATGCGTCTTCAGCAGCCCGACGGCAGCTGGTGTTTCGAACTCGAATCCGACGCGACGATCACCGCGGAATACATCCTGACGATGCATTTCATGGACAAGATCGACGACGCGCGTCAGGAGCAGATGGCGCGCTACCTGCGCGCGATCCAGCGGCTCGACACGCATGGCGGGTGGGATCTGTACGTCGACGGCGATCCGGACGTGTCGTGCAGCGTGAAGGCGTACTTCGCGCTGAAGGCCGCCGGTGACAGCGAGCAGGCGCCGCACATGGTCCGCGCGCGCGACGCGATCCTGAAGCTCGGCGGCGCGGCACGCGCGAACGTGTTCACGCGCATCCTGCTCGCGACCTTCGGCCAGGTGCCGTGGCGCGCGGCGCCGTTCATGCCGGTCGAATTCGTGCTGTTCCCGAAGTGGGTGCCGATCTCGATGTACAAGGTCGCGTACTGGGCACGTACGACGATGGTGCCGCTGCTCGTGCTGTGCTCGCTGAAGGCGCGTGCGCGCAACCCGCGCAACATCGCGATCCCCGAGCTGTTCGTCACGCCGCCCGACCAGGAACGCCAGTACTTCCCGCCCGCGCGCGGGATGCGCCGCGCGTTCCTCGCGCTCGATCGCGTGGTGCGTCACGTGGAGCCGCTGCTGCCGAAACGCCTGCGGCAACGTGCGATCCGGCATGCGGAAGCGTGGTGCGCGGAGCGCATGAACGGCGAGGACGGGCTCGGCGGGATCTTTCCGCCGATCGTGTACAGCTACCAGATGATGGACGTGCTCGGCTACCCGGACGATCATCCGCTGCGCCGCGACTGCGAGAACGCGCTCGAAAAGCTGCTGGTCACGCGGCCCGACGGCAGCGTGTACTGCCAGCCGTGCCTGTCGCCGGTATGGGACACCGCGTGGAGCACGATGGCGCTCGAGCAGGCGCGTGGCGTGGCCGCGCCCGACGCCGGCGAGCCGGCAGGCTCACTGAATGAACTCGACGCACGCATCGCCCGCGCATACGACTGGCTCGCCGAGCGCCAGGTGAACGACCTGCGCGGCGACTGGAGCGAGAACGCGCCCGCCGACACGCAACCGGGCGGCTGGGCGTTCCAGTATGCGAACCCGTACTACCCTGACATCGACGACACCGCGGTCGTCACCGCGATGCTCGACCGCCGTGGCCGCACGCACCGCAACGCGGACGGCTCGCACCCGTATGCGGCGCGCGTCGCGCGCGCACTCGACTGGATGCGCGGGCTGCAATCACGCAACGGCGGCTTCGCGGCGTTCGACGCCGACTGCGACCGCATGTACCTGAACGCGATCCCGTTCGCCGATCACGGCGCGCTGCTCGATCCGCCGACCGAGGATGTATCCGGCCGCGTGCTGCTGTGCTTCGGTGTCACGAAGCGCGCGGCCGACCGCACGTCGCTCGCGCGCGCGATCGACTACGTGAAGCGCACGCAGCAGCCCGACGGCAGCTGGTGGGGCCGCTGGGGCACGAACTACATCTACGGCACGTGGAGCGTGCTGGCCGGGCTCGCGCTCGCGGGCGAAGACCCCGCGCAGCCATACATTGCCCGCGCGCTGGCCTGGCTGCGCGCGCGTCAGCACGCGGACGGCGGCTGGGGCGAGACGAACGACAGCTACATCGACCCGGCGCTCGCCGGCACCAATGCGGGCGAAAGCACGTCGAACTTCACCGCGTGGGCGCTGCTCGCGCAGATGGCGTTCGGCGACTGCGAATCCGACTCGGTGAAACGCGGCATCGCGTATCTGCAATCGGTGCAGCAGGACGACGGCTTCTGGTGGCACCGCTCGCACAATGCGCCGGGCTTTCCGCGCATCTTCTACCTGAAGTATCACGGCTATACCGCGTACTTCCCGCTGTGGGCGCTCGCGCGCTATCGGCGTCTGGCCGGCGCTGCACTGGCCGGTACGTCTTCGTCCAGCGGGGCCGGCGTGTCGACCTCCCGCACTACGGATACCGCGCTCGCCTGAGCGTGTGCGTGTGCATTAGCACGAGCGCAAGCACGAGTCCGAACTCGAGCGGCAACGCGTACGATCGTCCCGCCCGCGCGCGGGAGGTGCCGCGCGTTCCTCGCGCTCGATCGCGTGACGCGCCGAGTACATGAACGGCGAGGACGGGCTCGGCGGAAGCTTTCCGCCGATCGCGTCCTGCTACCTGATGTAGGGTATGCCCGCCCTCTCGGACGATCATCGGCCGCAACGTGGCTGCGAAAACGCACGGGAAAAGCGGTTGATCACGCGGTCTGACAGCGAGGTAATCGATCGCCGGCGGAAGATAAGATCCTCGTACAGAGCGTTTTCGCCGCACCCTGCCTTAAACGCTTCGACTCGATCCGGAATTCCGGAGCAAATCTCGCAATTTCGTCAATCACCGTTGTGGACGCTGTCTGGTCTACGATTTCAGGCTGCTGCGCTGCCGCCATACGCTGAATAACCGCAAGCCTCGCTTCATCTGAAAGATGTTGCAAATTTGCGCTCGTCTGTTTTCTTCCCAACCCGGCGTCGTGGTCACCACAAGAACCTTGAGCGCGAAATCCGGGCCCCGTTCGTAAAGCAATTTCGCCAACAGAGCACGAAAGCCCGCCGTTCGAGTAAGCGCAGCCGCCCCGCTGCCTTTGGCGGAGTTCATAAGCCAGGTGTCCTCTTTAGATCATCTTTCGTTTCGCGACGTTATTGCCGGCTTTCCGTTGCCATTCGGTAACTATGTTGTAGCCTTCTGGTCCTGCTCCGCTTTTGGTGACATTCATGATCGATCTGCTTGTCGTGACGATGGCGTGAATTGCTCGCCGAGCATGATGACAAACGGATTCATCGCCGATTTCCAGTCGTAGGCAGTGCGATCGGCAGCGAAACTCACATCATATGAAAATAGAATTCGATAGCCGGACAGTTCCTCGCGCCGAAGGCAAGGGAGATCCAAAGTTCAATTTGCTTTAAACTTGGCGAATTAGGCATAGCCAATCATTATCATTTCGGCAAAAAGCCGCATATCATGTTTGCAGTACAACCCGCGGAGGAAAGCATGGCTACATACAAGGAACTGAAGGCTCAAATGGACGCACTGGCGGAGAAAGCGGAAACCGCCCGTCTCACCGAGCTCCAGGCTGTAATCGAAGACATCCGTACCAAGGTCGCGGAGTACGGAATTACCGAAAAAGACATCTTCGGTGTTCGTCGGGATCGAGCGGCGGCAAAAAAGCCGGCGACCGTGAATGCGAAGTATCGCGATCCCAAGACTGGCGCAACCTGGTCGGGCCGTGGCCGCGCGCCCGCATGGATCAAGGATGCCAAGAACCGGAATCGATTCCTGATTCAGGAATGAATCATTCCGGATAACGCCGCGGCTCGATCAGCGGCAACACGCTCATCGAGCGCCGATCATGTGCTTCGGCAATGCACGTCATCGCGTCGATGAAGCCGCTCGCAAGGAGCGCTGAAGCGAGCGTAGTGGCACCCTACGCTCGCTTGTGTGCTCGCCCGAGCAACCGCAACACGCGAACACTCCGCTACGTGTGGGCAAACACCCGCCTGCATTGCGATATGGGCCACGCATGATCGACGGGTAACGCCCAATCGGTGCGGCGCAATCGCGATCCGCTCCCCCGCTCTCCCCGCTCATGCGTCGCGCCGATCCCGCATCCGCGCAAACGCCTCCCGCAAATCCGTGCAGAACGCGTCGCCGATCATCGACAGCGGCTGCGACGCGGACGTCACCAGGTAGAAGTGATCGGGCACGGCCGGCTCGAACGGTTTGACGGCCACGCGATGGCCCGCATACGCGGCCGTGACCGGATCGATCAGCGCGACGCCCGCACCATTCGCGACGAACGCGACGATCGTCTGCGACAACTGCGCCTCGATCGACAGCACACGCGACACGCCGGCCTCGACGAACACGCGGTCGATCGCGCTGCGCGCCTCGAAGCTCGGCGGAAACGAGATGAACGATTCGTCGCGCAGGTCGGCCGGCTGCACCACGCGCTTGCGCGCGAGCCGGTGCCCGCGCGGCACGATGCAGCACATCGCGCTTTCCGCGAGCCGCTCGCCGCGCACCGCCGGATGCGGCACCGGCTCGGCGATCAGCCCGACGTCGCATTGCCCCGACGCAACCTTGTCGACGACCGTCGACGCGCTGTGCGCAAGCAGCGTGATGTCGACACCCGGATGCGCACCCGCGAAGCGGGTGACGAGTTCCGGCAGCAGGTCGAGTGCGAGCGCCGGCGAGCCGGCCACGCGCAGCGTGCCGCGCCGCATCGCGCGGATCTGCTCGGCGGCCTGCGCGACGCGATCGAGCCCGACGAATGCGCGCTCGACTTCCTCGTACAGCACGCGCGCCTGCGCGGTCGGCGTGAAGCGCCCCTGCTGGCGCTCGAACAGCACGAAGCCCACGCGATCCTCGAGGTCGGCGATCAGCCGGCTCACGGCCGGCTGCGAGATATGCAGATCGCGCGCCGCGCGCGTGACGGTATGACGCTGCATCACCGCGCGGAATGCTTCGATCTGACGAATCCTGAGTGAAGGCGTGGTCATAACACTGGATTATGGATCGTTGATCAAGCTGTATTGGACAGTCTATTTTGCCTGCCCGAACATCGGTTCAGCAACGTCATACACGCAAGGAACCGCGCCACCATGCCCCATAACACGCACACATCGACCCGATGCCGCCGGAGCCGCACATGAGCGTGCGCGGCTTCGACGTCGTCGTGGCCGGCGGCGGCCTCGTCGGCATGGCGCTCGCGTGGGGCATCGCGCGCGTCGGCAAGCGCGTCGCCGTGTGCGACGGCGACGACATCGCGTTTCGCGCGGCACGCGGCAACTTCGGGCTGGTGTGGGTGCAGGGCAAGGGCGGACGCTGCCTGCCCTACGCGCGCTGGTCGCGCGAATCGTCCGCGCGCTGGGGCGCGTTCGCCGCGCAGCTGCGGCGCGAGACCGGCGTGGACTGCGGGTTCGAACGCCCGGGCGGCATCGAACTGTTCGAGCACGACGCCGAGCTGGCCAGCGCGACCGATCTGCTCGCGTCGCTGCATCGCCAGGATGCGGCGCTGTCGTACGAAGTGCTCGATCCGGCCGCGCTGCGCAAGCGGATTCCCGCCGCGTCGCCGGCGCTGGCCGGCGCGCTGTGGTCGCCGAACGACGGTCATGCGAATCCGCTCTACACGCTGCGCGCGATGCTGCAGGCGTTCGTGCAGTGCGGCGGCGTCTATCTGCCGCGCAACGCGGTCGACGAGATTCGTCCGCGCGCCGGACACTTCGAAATCGACACGCGCGAAGGCCGCCTCGAGGCCGGGCGCGTCGTGCTCGCGGCCGGCCTCGACAACGCGCGGCTCGCGCCGATGGTCGGCCTGCGCGCGCCGATCTCGCCGCTGCGCGGCCAGATCATGGTCACCGAGCGGCTTGCACCGTTTCTCGACTATCCGACGCTGGTCGTCCGGCAAACGCCGGAAGGCTCGGTGCTGCTCGGCGACTCGGCGGAAGACGTCGGCTTCGACGACGGCCAGACGCGTCCCGCGATGGTCGATATCGCGCGCCGCGCCCGCGCCGCGTTCCCGGCGCTCGCGCAGGCGCGCGTCGTGCGCGCGTGGGGCGCGCTGCGCATCATGACGCCCGACGGCCTGCCCGTCTACGAAGCGTCGGCCACGCATCCCGGCGCGTTCGTCGCCATCTGCCACAGCGGCGTGACGCTCGCGGCCGCGCATGCCGATCTCGTCGCGCCGTGGATCGCGGGCGCCGCCGCGCCCGCCGACCTGTCCGCCTTCAACACCGCGCGCTTCGCCGCGCCCACGGCTACCCGGCATGTTTGATTCCATCGTCCCCGCCGCCGCGACGCGCGAACGCGTGCGCATCCACATCGACGGCGCGCCGCACGACGTGCCCGCCCATTACAGCGTCGCGGCCGCGCTGCTCGCCGCCGGCACCCTCGCCTGCCGCGCGAGCGCCGTGAGCGGCGCGCCGCGCGGCCCGTTCTGCATGATGGGCGTGTGCTTCGACTGCCTCGTCGAAGTCGACGGCGTGCCGAACGTGCAAGGCTGCATGACGCCCGTGCACGACGGCATGCAGGTGCGTGCGATGCACGGCAAGGCGAGGCTCGCATGACGCGCCGCCAGTGTGACCTGCTGATCGTCGGCGCCGGGCCGGCCGGCATGGCGGCAGCGGCGGCCGCGCGCATGGCCGGGCTGTCGGTCGTCGTCGCCGACGAGGGCCGCGCGCCCGGCGGCCAGATCTATCGCAACGTCGCCGACGCGCCCGCGGATCTCGCGCGCTGGCTCGGCAACGATTACGCGGCCGGCCGGCCGCTCGTCGACGGCCTGCTCGCGAGCGGCGCGCTGTATCTGCCGCGCAGCACGGTGTGGCAGGTCGCGTTCGAACCGGAGCCGGTCGCGATGCTCACGCAGAGCGGTCCATCGGGCGGCACGCTCGACATCGGCGCACGCGCGGTGCTGATCGCGACCGGCGCGCAGGAACGCCCGTGGCCGGTGCGCGGCTGGACGCTGCCGGGCGTGATGGGCGTCGGCGCCGCGCAGACCTTGCTGAAATCGGCGGGGCTCGCGCCGGCGGCCGACACCGTGCTCGCGGGCAGCGGCCCGCTGCTGTGGCTGTTCGCCGCGCAGTTGCTGAATGCGGGCCGGCGCGTGCGCGCGCTGGTCGACACGACGCCGCGCGATGCGTGGCGCCGCGCGCTCCCGCATGCGCTGCCGGCGCTGCGCGGCGCCGATTACCTGCTCAAGGGCTGGCGCATGCTGCGCGCGGTGCGCGCCGCAGGCATTCCCGTCCATCGCGGCGCAACCGATATCGGTATCGACGGCGACGGCCGCGCGGAACGCATCCGCTTTCGCGACGCGGACGGCATCGTGCAATCGCTCGATACGTCGCTCGTGCTGCTGCATCAAGGCGTGATTCCATCGACGCAACTCGCCCGCTCGCTCGGCTGCGCGCATGAATGGGACGAACACGCCGCATGCTGGCGGCCGACCTGCGATGCACGCGGCCGCAGCAGCGTCGCGCAGGTATGGATCGCCGGCGACGGTGCGGGCATCGGCGGCGCGCAAGCCGCGGCCCGCGCGGGCGAAGTGTCGGCGCTCGACATCGCGGCCGCGCTCGGCGCACTCGATCGTCGCCGGCAAGCCGAACGCGAGCGCCCGGCGCTGCGTGCGTGGCGCCGCCATCTCGCGGTGCGCCCGCTACTCGACGCGTTGTACACGCCGCCCGCCGCGCTGCGCCGCCCCGACGGCGACACGATCGTCTGCCGCTGCGAGGAGGTCACGGCCGGCGAGATCCGCGCGCTCGCGGCGCTCGGCTGCCAGGGGCCGAACCAGATGAAGGCGTTCACGCGCTGCGGGATGGGCCCGTGCCAGGGACGCTGGTGCGGCACGACGGTCGGCGAACTGATTGCCGACGTGCAGCAGCGCGGCGTCGGCGATGTGGGCCATTACCGGATCCGCGCGCCGATCAAACCGGTCACCGTCGGCGAGATGGCCGACACCCTCGAACTGTCGAACGATTTCCGGCGCGGCGAATTCCCGAGCTGAAGCGCGGCCCGCGCACACCCACGCTTGCCCACACGAACGGAGCCTGACCATGAAGAACAAGACGCGCATCACGATCCTGCTGTCCGCGGCCGCGATGGCCTTCGCGACACTCGCCTCGGCGAAGGAATGGACGACGATCCGCATCGGCGTCGACCCGACCTACCCGCCGTTCGAATCGACCGCGACCGACGGCAGCGTGCAGGGCTTCGACATCGATCTCGGCAACGCACTGTGCGCGAAGCTCAACGCGAAATGCGTGTGGGTGTCGAGCAGCTTCGACGGGCTGATTCCCGGGCTGCAGGCGCGCAAGTTCGACGTGATCCTGTCGTCGATGGCCGCGACCGAACAGCGCCGCCAGCAGATCGACTTCACCGATCGCCTGTACCGCAACCAGACGCGCCTGATCGCCCGCACCGGCTCCGGGCTGCTGCCCGACGCCGCGAAGCTCGCCGGCAAGCGGGTCGCGGTCGAACAGGGGACGATCCAGGAGACCTACGCGCGCGAAAAATGGGCGGCGGCGAAGGTCGAGGTGGTGCCGTATCCGAGCTACGACCAGGCCTATGCGGATCTCGTGACCGGCCGCGTGGACGGCGTGCTGATGGATGCGGTGCAGGGCCAGCTCGGCTTCCTGGCGACGCCGCGCGGCAAGGGCTTCTCGTTCGCGGGCGGGGTCGTGTTCGACCCGAAGATCATGGGCAACGGCGATGCGGCCGGCGTGCGCAAGGCCGATGCGGACCTGCGCGACGCACTGAATCGCGCGATCGCGCAGATCCGCGGCGACGGCACGTACAACCGGATCCAGTCGAAATACTTCGACTTCGACATGTACGGGAATTGACGACGGACATCACGGGCCGCGTCGCGTGCGGGGCCGCTTCGCCGCACGCGCGCGAACCGGTTCTGCATTAGCGATCCTCAAGATCGTTTTCGGCCCGGCAGGGCTATAATCGCCGCTTTCGGTTTGGTCGTCGCCATGAAACCGCTGGCCGTTCCCTCTCTCGCGAACATCGCGTCGCGCCTTCGCCTGAAGCAGCTCAAGCTGCTGATCGCGCTCGAAAACCATGGCTCGCTGCACAAGGCCGCCGAAGAAATCGCGATCTCGCAGCCCGGCGCGACCAAGGTGCTGCGCGAGATCGAGGACATCCTCGGCATGCCGCTGTTCGAGCGGCAGCCGAAAGGCCTCGTCGCGAACGACCTCGGCCGCTGCGTCACGCGCTATGCGCGCCTCATCTACAGCGACCTCGAACACCTGCATACCGAAGTGCTCGCGATCACGCAGGGGCATGGCGGCCATCTGGCCGTCGGCGTGATCATGGGCGCGGTGCCGCTGCTCACGCGCGCGCTGACCGACCTGCGCCGCCGCCAGCCGCACCTGTCGGTCGAGATCGTCGAAGGCACCAGCGCGAGCCTGCTCGCCCTGATCGACGACGGCCGCATCGATCTCGCGATCTGCCGCAACGGCAACAACCGGCGCCCGGAAGCCTACGACTCTATCCCGCTGCAGTCCGAACCGCTCGCGGTCGTGACCGCGCGCACGCATGCGCTGGCCGAACGCGACGCGCTGACGCTGCGCGATCTCGCCGACGCGGAATGGGTCGCGTATCCGGTCAACACGCCGATGCGGCTCGCGCTCGAACGTGCGCTCGCGGATGCGGGCATCGAGGTGCCGAGTTATCCGATCGAGACGGCGTCGACGTTCGCGACGCTGACGCTGCTGCAGGCGAACCCGGAACTGGTCGCGGTGATCCCGCGCGAAGTCGCCGAGTTCGGCGAGCGCTTCGGCCTCGTCGCGTGCCTGCCGGTCGCGATCCCCGCGCTCGACGAGCCGTTCGGCGTGGTGGCCCGCACCTTCGCGCACCTGACACCCGGTGCGCGCATGCTCGTCGAGACGCTACAGCAGCCGCTGCCTACCTGATCGGCGAGAACGCGGCCGGACGCAGCAGCTTCGACTCCATTTTTTCCAGCATCGGGAACGCCCTCGGCACGAACTTCTCGAGCCAGTCCGGATCCTCGTACAGCGCGGTGCGCCGCTTGATGCGGTCGTCGAGGCTGTCGTACGCCCAGATGTGGACGACCTGGTTCAGCTCGCCGATTTCCGTGTACCACCAGCCGACCAGCGTCGCATAGCGGGAAATCACCGGCAGGCCTTCCTTCTCGAAGTGCCGCAGGTATTCGTTCATCTTGCCGATCTGGACCGTGTAGGTCCGCATTTCGTAATACATGACTGCTCCTGGTTGAATCGAATCGGGGAATCGGGGAATCGGAGGCGCGCGCATGAAGCGCCGCGCGATCAGATCTCGCCGGCGTATGCGGCGCGGATGATCGCTTCGACGTCGCGCGCGGTCGTCAGGCGCGGATTGACGAGCACATTGCCGCTGCGCATCGAGTCGGCCACCATCTGCGGCAGGTGCGCGAGATCGACGCCGAGTTCGCGGATGTTCGACGGAATCGCGAGCGCGCGATTGAGTTCGACGATCTGCTCGACCAGCGCGCGCGCGGCCGTTTCCGCATCGAGGCCGGCCACGTCGCCGCCGAGCGCTTCCGCGATGTCGCGGAACAGCGCCGGGCACGCCGGGCGGTTGAAGTCGATCACGTACGGCAGCAGCGCCGCGTTCGCGATGCCGTGGGCAATGTTGAACACGCCGCCCATCGTGTGCGAGATCGCATGCACGTTGCCGAGCTTCGACTGCGAGAACGCGACGCCGGCGAGGAACGAGCCGAGCAGCATGTCTTCACGCGCGGCGAGGTCGGATCCGACGTAGAACGCGGTGCGCAGGCTGCGCCCGATCAGGCGGATCGCACCGAGCGCGAGCGACTGGCTGACCGGGTTCGCCTGCTTCGACACGTACGATTCGATCGCGTGGGTCAGCGCGTCCATCCCGGTGGCCGCCGTGATCGGCGCGGGCAGCTTCAGCGTGAGTTCCGCATCGAGAATCGCGAGCTTCGGGAAAATCTTGTGGCTGACGATCACGGTCTTGAACAGCGTTTCCTGGTTCGTGAACACCGTCGATGCCGTGCACTCGCTGCCGGTTCCCGACGTGGTCGGGATCGCGAAGATCGGCAGCGGTTCGTCGGGAATCCTGTTGTAGCCCTCATAATCGAGGATCGTGCCGCCGTTGGTCGCCATCGCGGCCACGCCCTTCGCGGTGTCGATGCTGCTGCCGCCGCCGACGCCGATCACCGCGGTGCAGCGGTGCTCCTTCAGGAACGTCAGCGCGCTGTCGAGCACCGCGGTGCTCGGGTTCGCCTCGACACCCGAGAAGATTGCGTACGCAACGTCCGCGTCGCGCAGCGACGCGAAAAATCCTTCGAGCACGCCGCTCTTGATCAGGCCTTCGTCGGTCACGACCAGCAGCTTGCCGTCGAACAGCGGCTTCAGCAGTTCGCCGGCCTGGCGCGCGAGGCCGTTGCCGAATTTCAGCGTGGTGGGAAAGAAGTATTGGAATGGGTTCATGGTGCTTTCTCCGTGTGAAGTCTCCGCACCAGACACTACAAGCGGCCGATCGCCGCCGGTAATGAAAAAACCGGATCGCCCGATAACGGCCGCTTATTCCCCCGCACGCCGCGCCGTTTGGTTATCACGCGATCACGAAGCGTCATTAGGCAAGACGCGGCGGCCGCCCTACAGTCGCTGCACGGAACGCGTCATCGCACCGCAACCATAACGACGGAGACAACCATGCCCCTCTCGCATTCCCCTGCCGCATCGGCCGCATCGGCGCCGCTCGACGCGGCGGCCCGGCCGACCAGCGTCCGCTGGCGCATCTTCCTGCTCATGCTGCTGCTCGTCGCGATCAACTACATCGACCGCGCGTCGCTGTCGGTCGCGATGCCGCTGATCGCGCCGGAATTCAACCTGTCGCCCGCGCTCGAAGGGCTGATGCTCAGCGCGTTCTTCTGGTCGTACGCGCTGATGCAGATCCCGGTCGGCGTGATGCTCGACCGTTATCACACGCGCGGCATCATCGCGACCGCGACGCTCGCGTGGGGCGCGTTCCAGGCGCTCGGTGCGGCCTCGCACAACTGGTTGCTGCTGATGCTCACGCGCATGGGCCTCGGCTTCTCCGAATCGCCGGTGTTTCCGGCCGGCGCGAAGCTGATCGGCTCGTGGCTCACGCCGCACGAGCGCGGCCGCGGCGCCGTGCTGGTCGACGGCGGCGCACCGCTCGGCAGCGCGCTCGGCGCGATCCTGATCTCCGCGCTGATCGCGTGGTTCGGCTCGTGGCGCATCGCATTCGTGATCGCCGGTATCGGCACGATGCTGGTGGGCGTGCTCGTGTGGCGCTATATCCGCAACCATCCGTCCGAGCATCCGGGCGTCAACGCGGCCGAGCTCGAGCACATCACGCGCGCGAACCCGCCGGCACCGGCCGCGGCCGAACGCGTGCCGCTGCGCGAACTCGTGAAGGATCGTTCGGTGCTCGCGATGTTCGCCGGCTACAGCTGCATCCTCGCGGTGTTCTACGGGCTGCTCACGTGGATGCCGAGCTACCTGCACAAGACCTACGGCTTCAACATCGCGACGACGGGCGGCGCAACGTTCGTCATCTTCATGTCGGGCTTCGTCGGCGAACTGATCGGCGGGACCATCGGCGACCGCTGGAAAGCGTCGGGGGCATCGCCGAACCTCGTGATGCGCACGATGTTCAGCGGCTCGTCGCTGATCGCCGCCGCGTGCATCCTGGCCGCCGCGTACATCGCGAACGCCAATGCGGTCGTGCTGCTGCTCAGCATCGCGATGTTCTTCATCCGCTTCTGCGGGATGTACTGGAGCCTGCCCGCGATCGTCGGCGGCCCCGAGCGCGCGGGCGTGCTCGGCGGCACGATGAACTTCTGCGGCAGCATGGTCGGCGTGGTGGTGCCGATCCTGATCGGGCTGATCGTCCAGTGGTCGGGCTCGTACTTCCTCGCGCTGCTGTTCTTCGTCGCGATGGCCGTGCTGATCGCGGTGTTCTCCAGCCTGATCGACTACCGGCCGCGCACGCACGGCTAGGAAGCTCCGACAAAATGAACTGATGCGGCTGCTCACCTGCCGCACGCGCCGTTCACCTCTTCGTTGTTTCGCTGACGAGGAGGTCATGGCAACACCGATACTCGATGGCGAACTGTGGTCACTGATCCAACCGCTGCTGCAACCACCGAAACCACGTCGCGCGCGATACCCGGGGTGCTGACCAGCATTCTGTTCGTGCCGCAGTCCGGCATTTCCTGGAAGTTGCTTCCGCAGGAAACGGGCTGCGGCTCGGGCATGAGCTGCTGGCGCAGACTGCGCGACTGGCAACAGCCTGGCTGCACAACTTCGGGCGACTGCACATCCGGTTCGAGCGCCTCGCGGCGATCCACGAAGCGTTCATGAAGATCGCCGCTTGCATCATCTGCTGGCGACGGCTTCCAAACTCATTGTGTGAGCACTTCCTGGAGCGTTGCGGCATCGCGCAACTCGCGAAGGAGAAAGCGCTGCAAGGCCTGTACCGCCGACATGCGATCGCTGCCATCCGCATGGCTGAACAAGCCGAATTCCGCCGATGGCGGGTGCGGCAATCCGGTGGCAGCCGGATCGAGCGCGCGCATCGAATCGCGCCGGACGTTCCATTCGAGCAGGACCGTGACCCCCAGCCCTGCCTCGACTGCGGATTGAATGGCGGCCAGGCTCGTGCTCGTGCAGATGACTTTCCATGCGACCCGAGCATCGCGCAATGACGCATACAGCCTGTCTTGCCACGGACACGCACCGCCGAATGCGACGAACGGCAATGGAGCGTGGCGGACATCTCCGTCATACGCAAGGCCAGCCGCCCAGAACAGCGGATGCCGCCACCGCACGAGCGGTTCCGCATGGATGAACGTCGGGTCGATGATCGCGAAATCGAGCGAGCCATTCATGAAATCCTGCGACAGCGCCTTGCTCGAATCGACGACGATCTCCACGGCGACATTCGGGAACGAAGCGCCAAAATCACGCAGCGTGTGCGGCAGATGGCCAACAGCGATGTCCTCGAGGAGGCCGAGCCGGACCGTCCCTGAGATCTCACCTGCATTCAGCGCAGCGCGCGCCGCGATCCCGATGTCGAGCATGCGCTGCGCGTAAGGCAGCAGCACGCTGCCCGCCGCGGTCGGCTTGATGCCGCGTGGCGAACGTTCGAGCAGGCGCTGCCCGACCGATTCTTCCAGCCGGCGCAATGCCATGCTGACGGCGGCCTGCGTGCGATGCAGCGCCTGCGCCGCCTCGCTCACGCTACCGGTTTCGATCACGATCAGAAAGGTGCGCAACAAGCCGCTGTCGAGATCCCGAGCCATAAATATTCTTGAAGCGCCCATAAAAAATTCGAGCTTATACCAAACGAACATGCGTGGTTAACATCGCCGCATCGCCATCATGGAGCACTGCATGAACGAAGAAACCGGAAGCATCCGGGCCGGCCGGCACACGACCGCTTCCACACCGGTTGCGCGCGACGCGTTCACGGCGAATGCGGCGTTTGGCGCGTCGCGGACACGACGCTTCCAGGCGGCTCTGGCACCCGGGTTCGCCGTGGTGTCGATGTGCAGCGTCCAGCTCGGCGCTGCGCTGTCGCGGCCCGCGATGATCGAGTACGGAACGTTCAGCACGACCTGGCTGCGCCTGTGTTTCGCCGCCTTCGCGCTGGCCGTGATCGTGCGCCCGCCCGTCCGGCGCTATTCCCGGCAGCGCTGGATCGCCGCCATCGCGCTCGGCTGCGCGATGGCCTGCATGACATTGTGCTTCTTCGAGGCGGTCAAGCGCGTGCCGCTCGGGCTCGCCGTCGCGATCAATTTCTTGGGGCCGCTGTGCGTCGCGACCATCGGCGTACGCAAGATCCGGATGCTCGCGTGGCCCGCGCTCGCCCTGGCAGGAATCGTGCTGCTCGCGCGCCAGGACGACATGTGGATCGTGCCCGTTGCGGCGCTCGTATTCCCGCTCGGCTCGGCGCTCGGATGGGCCGCCTACATCCTGATGATGAAGCGCGTGGGGTCGCTGTTCGATGGTCTGCAAGGCCTGTCCACGTCGCTGATCGTCGCGGCGCTCGTGACCGCGCCATTCGGCCTCACAGAAAGCGGCGGGCATTTTCCGGCCGGGCAATTGATCGACGCTGCCGGTCTCGCCGTGCTCGTCCCGCTCTTGCCTTATGTTCTGGAGATGATTGCGTTACGGCGCATGACGGCGTCGGCGTTTGGCATCCTGATGAGCGTCGAGCCTGCGATTGCCTCGGCAATCGGATTTGCGGTACTCGGCCAGCCCATGACCCTGCTGCAAAGTATCGGCACGTTGTTTGTCATCGGTGCCAGCGCAGGCGCCGTGATGCAGCAGTAGCCGGCTCCACAAGGCTTGGCTGGCATGCGCTTCGTCGCCTCGCCATCGGAGTCGGAGTCGGAATGACAAGACAGGCGCTGGCCGCGATCGACGATTCGAGTGCAGGGTGATGTTGAGCGACCTGTTTGTCCGCCAAACGCCTGCTCCGGGCAGCTCCAGGGTCTGTTTACATTTGTGCGGGTTGTCGGGTCATCCGGTCCGCTCGGTTCGGGCGACTATTCGCCGGTGATTGCGTCACATGCTGGTAGGATGAAGTTCGTTTCTGCTTGCATTGATGATCTGACCTGTAACCGCCTCATTCTCGGAGTAGACATGGTTGATATTTCACGTGAGACCGTCGAACAAACTGAGCGTCGCCTTCGACGAGTCATCACCGAGGCACGCCTACGGATTTACTCCGGCACGTACACGTTCATTGAATTTCCGCTGGATCAATTCCCAAGCGCTGTGCGGGCCGACGCACTTGCCTTGGTGCGAGACGACAACGTGTGGAGTCAGCTTGTGCCGAGTGACGGTTCACACCAGGAACAGTTCGGCATCTTTCGATTCCACTTCCCGGCAGGGGCAGACAATAGTGGCTTCGTTGGCTGGCTGGCTGGCTACCCATCTCAAGAATCGATTTGGCACCGGCGTATTTGTGACGTGCGGACAGAATCATGCGGATGGCGGTATCTTCGATTACTGGGGCGTACCCGAGACGCTGGCAGACGAGGTGATCGAGGAAGTCAAGCGGCTTGTTCAGGGGCAGAGCGATCATCGATAAAGCTCATCCGATACGGCACGCGGCTATAGCGACGCTTGGTTTTTCTGTTCGAGCGAAGCGGGATGACTGCTTTCGCACGCGGAGAGTGGATACTCGTCACAAAGGCGTTCGAGTCGTACCTTTGTCAGCGATGACCGCAACGGCACGCAAGTGCTAAACCAGTCATTCGCGCACGAAATATCGCAGCGGTTGGATCAGTGACCGCAATTCGCCATCGAGTATCGGTTTTGCCGTGCTCTCGTCGTCAGCGAAACAACGAAGTGGTGAGCAGAGCGTGCGACAGGTTGGCAGCCCCATCCGTTCATTTTGTTAGAGATTCTAATTGAACGGCCAAGCGCGCGCCCGAACGGTGCGCCGCACCGCACCGTCCCGACGATGCCCGCTTGCGCGGGCATTTTTTATCGACTCGCGTCGACCGGCCCGATCAGCGATCGATCGGCAGCGGCGCGTTCGCGGCGACGAGCCCCTGCTCGCGCATCTCGCGCCAGAAGTCGGCGGGAATCGTCGCGTTCAGCGCGTCGACATCTTCCGCGATGCGCGCCGGACGGCTCGCACCGGGAATCACCGACGCGACCGCGGGATGCGCGAGCACGAACTGCAGCGCGGCCGCCTTGACCGGCACGTCGTAGCGTGCGGCGATCGCCTTGATGCGTTCGACCTTCGCGACGATTTCCGGCGAAGCCTTCTGGTATTCGAAGTGCGCGCCGCCGACCAGCACGCCCGAACTGTACGGCCCCCCGACGACGATCCCGACGCCTAGCGCGGCTGCCACCGGCATCACGCGCTGCAGCGCGCGCTCGTGATCGAGCAACGTATAGCGGCCGGCCAGCAGCATGCCGTCCGGCTGCGGTTCGGCGAGGTCGAGCACGAGCTCGATCGGCTCGACGCGGTTCACGCCAAGGCCCCACGCGCCGATCACGCCCTCTTCGCGCAGCTTGCCCAGCACGCGGAACGCGCCCTTGCGCGCGACCTCGAACTGCGCGAGCCATTCGTCGCCGTAGATGTCCTGCGCGATGTCGTGCACCCATACGATGTCGAGGCGATCGGTACGCAGGCGCTTCAGGCTGCCCTCGATCGAGCGCAGCGTCGCGTCGGCCGTGTAGTCGCTGACGAGCCGGTTCGCGCGGCCATGCGCGAAGATTCCGGTCTTCTCGCCGTAGTCGCGCGCGCTCGCGTCTTCCATTTCGTCGAGCACGACGCGGCCTACCTTCGTGCTGATCACGTAGTCGTCGCGCCGATGGCCGGCGAGCACGTCGCCCAGACGCGACTCGGCCAGCCCCGCGCCGTACGACGGCGCGGTGTCGAAGTAGCGGATCCCGCGCGCCCACGCGGCTTCGACGGTCGCGGCGGCTTCGTCGTCGGGGATGTCGCGGAACATGTTGCCGAGCGGGGCGGCGCCGAAACCGAGCGTGTTGTCGGCCGGCAGCGTGGCTTTGAGACGCATGCATTTCTCCACAGGTCACGGAAAGTGCGTCCAGTCTAGGTTGCATGGTTATGTCTGTCCAAGACATAATTCATCAAACTTGAGTCCTACGAGGTCTTATATGCTCGACATCCGTCAGCTTCAATATTTCATCGCGGTCGCGGAGGAAGAACACGTCGGCCGCGCCGCCGAACGGCTGCACATTTCGCAGTCGCCGCTCAGCCGCCAGATCGCGCAGCTCGAGGAAAAGCTCGGGCTGACGCTGTTCGAACGCAGCCAGCAACGCATTCGTCTGACGCGCGACGGCCGCACGTTCCTCAGCGAGACGCAGGCGTTCCTGCGCCATGCGCACCGGCTGGAATCGCTCGCGCGCCGGCTCGGCCGCGGCGACGAAGGCGGGCTCTGCATCGGCTACCTGGAAACGGCCACGCACTCGGGCGTGCTGCCGCGCGCGCTGAAGACGTTGCGCGCGGACCGCCCGGCCGTCCACATCGCGCTGTACAACTACACGTCCGCCGCGCAGCTCGAAGGCCTGCGCGAGCGCAGTCTCGACATCGCGCTCGTGACCGAGCCGCCCGCGCCCGACGATCCGGAACTCGAATCGATGCGCGTGCTGAACGACCCGATGCTGCTCGCGCTGCCCGAAGGCCATCCGCTCGCGAAGAAGAAGACGCTCGTCGCCGACGATCTCGCGACGCAGCCGTGGATCGGTGTCACGCAGCAGGAAAGTGCACCGCGCCACGGCGCGTTCGTCGCCGCGTGCGCGAAGGCCGGTTTCTCGCCGGATATTTCCGTCGAGGCGAGCGAGCCGCTCGCGGCGCTCGGGCTCGTCGCCGCCGGGCTCGGCGTGACGATGATCCAGCAGAGCCTGCGTCACCAGGTGCCGGAAGGCGTCGTGCTGCGCGAGCTGCCGTGGTTCAGCTATCGCACGCCGCTGTGGGCCGCGTGGCACAAGGTCAACCTGCGGCCGCTGGTCGGCGTGTTTCGCGAGATTCTGACCGGCGAGGATGTGGTCGCGACGGTCGAGTGACGTGACGGGGGGCGCGATCGCCGGCAAAGACAAAGAATCTATCGTGCCGTCCGCATTCCCGCACACGAATCCGGCTGAAATCGATCGAGCCGGCATCGGTCCGCATGCGATTGCATGCGCGATACCTGATGCCGGCTTCCCCCCGCTCGCGCGTCAGTTCGCGAGCGTGACCTTCCCGTCCATCAGCCGGTTGATCGCCAGCGGATTCGATGTCTTCAGCGCCTCGGGCAGCAGCGCCTCCGGCATGTCCTGATAGCAGACCGGCCGCAGGAAACGACGGATCGCGAGACTGCCGACCGACGTCGTACGCCCGTCCGCGGTGGCCGGATACGGGCCGCCGTGCACCATCGCATGCGCGACTTCCACGCCGGTGCCGAAACCGTTGACGAGCACGCGGCCCGCGCGCCGCTCCAGCGCCGGCAGGAACGTGCGCGCGGCAGCGTAGTCGGCTTCGTCGATATGGAGCGCCGTCGTCAACTGCCCTTCCAGCGACTCGATCAGATCGCGCATCGTGTCGAGGTCCGGACAGCGGACGATCAGCGACGCCGCGCCGAACATCTCCTCATGCAGCGCCTTCGACTCGCGGAACGCGTCCGCGCTCGTCGAGAACAGTGCGCCCTGCCCCTGATTCGCGCCGGCCGGCGCATGCGCACGCGCGACGGTGCGCACCTGCGGATGCTGCGCGAGCGCGGCCACCGAACGCTCGAAGGCCTGGTGAATGCCCGGCGTGAGCATCGTCGCCGCCGCGGCCTGGGCGAGCCGCTCCGCCGCCGCGGCGGTAAAGCGCTCGAGTGCCGGCCCGTCCACGGCGAGGATCAACCCCGGATTCGTGCAGAACTGCCCGGCACCGAGCGTCAGCGACTGCACGAACTGCTGCGCGATCGCGTCGCCGCGCGCGTCGAGCGCGTTCGGGAACAGCAGCACCGGATTGATGCTGCTCATCTCCGCGTACACGGGAATCGGCTCGGGCCGCGCGTTCGCAAGCGCGATCAGCGCGGTGCCGGCATGGCGCGAACCGGTGAAGCCGACCGCCTTGATGCGCCGATCGCGCACGAGCCCCTGCCCGATCTCGAGGCCGGTGTCGAACAGCAGCGAGAACGTGCCTTCCGGCATCCCGCACGTCTTCACCGCCCGCTGCACGGCGATCCCGACCAGTTCCGACGTGCCCGGATGCGCCGGGTGCGCTTTCACGATCACCGGGCAGCCGGCCGCGAGCGCGGCCGCCGTATCGCCGCCCGCGACCGAGAATGCCAGCGGGAAATTGCTCGCGCCGAACACCGCGACCGGCCCGAGGCCGATATGACGCAGGCGCAGGTCGGGACGCGGCGCCGGCTGACGCGTCGGCTGCGCCGGATCGATGCGCGCGTCGAGGTAGTCGCCCGCGCGCACCACGTCGGCGAACATCCGCAGCTGGCCGATCGTTCGGCCGCGCTCGCCTTCGACGCGGGCGCGCGGCAGGCCCGTTTCCGCGACGCAGCGCTCGACCAGTTCGTCGCCGAGCGCGAGGATGTTCGCCGCGATCGTCTCGAGGAACGTCGCGCGCGCGTCGGGTTGCGTTTCGCGATACGTGTCGAACGCGGCCCAGGCGAGCGCGCATGCTTCATCGAGATCGGCGCTGCTCGCGCCGCCGAAGGCCGGCGCCATGCGTTCGCCGCTGGATGCGTTGACCGCGTATGTGTCGCCGTTCGTGCCGCGCCGTGCGCGCGAGCCGATCAGCAGGTTGCCTGCGAGTGTCATGTTCGTTTCCTCTGTAGATGGATCGGGGGCGAACGCCGTGCGATCACGGGCTCGTATAGGTGTTGTGTGTTGTTAGTCGTGCCGGCGCGCCTGTCGCATCGCCGTGAGTCGGCCGGGCGGTTCGAATCCGTGCGGCGGGGCGCTCGATGCCGGGCTCGCATCACCCGGCCCCGACAACGCGTGCATTGCCGTCGAGCCGCATCGCCGGTGCGTCGGTGGCCGCCTGGAACGATCAGAACGTACCCGGATACGCGCCGCCGTCGAGCAGCACGTTCTGCCCCGTCAGGTAGCCCGCGTGCGCGCTGCACAGGAACGCGCACACCGCGCCGAACTCGTCGGCCGTGCCGAAGCGTCCGGCCGGCACGGCCTGCCGCTTCGCTTCGCACATCGCTTCGTAATCCTTGCCTTCCGCCTTCGCCGACGCATCCGTCGCCTTCTTCAGGCGATCGGTGTCGAACAGCCCCGGCAACAGGTTGTTGATCGTCACGTTGCGCGTCGCGATGCGCTTTTGCCGCGCGATGCCCGCGACGAAGCCGGTCAGGCCCGTGCGCGCGCCGTTCGACAGGCCGAGCACGTCGATCGGCGCCTTCACCGCGCTCGACGTGATGTTGACGATGCGGCCGAAGCCACGCTCGGTCATCCCGTCGACGGTCGCCTTGATCAGCTCGATCGCGGTCAGCATGTTCGCGTCGAGCGCGGCGATCCAGTCGTCGCGCGTCCATTCGCGGAAGTCGCCCGGCGGCGGGCCGCCCGCGTTGTTCACGAGGATGTCGATGTGCGGCGCGGCCGCGAGCGCCGCCGCGCGGCCCGCGCTCGTCGTGATGTCGCCGGCCACCGCGATCACCGTGACGGCCGGATTGAGCGCGCGCAGTTCCCGGGCGGTCGCCTCGAGCGCGTCGCTGCCGCGCGCGGTGATCACGACGTTCACGCCCTCGGCGACGAGCGCCTGCGCGCACCCCTTGCCGAGCCCCTTGCTCGCTGCGCAAACCAGCGCCCAGCGGCCTTCGATGTTCAGGTTCATCAGTTGCTCCGAGAAACCCCGTCCGTCAGGACGGGGAGGAAAGGAGTGCTGTTGACAGGCAGCTTCTTCCACGAGTTAGGACGTGCATCGCCAGGTGTGGGAATCCTTTCCCTTTAGGGAGAAGAGGACGTCAACTGCGTTGTTCCTGGAATGCGGTGCACGCCGCCGTGCTGCCGCGTGCGCCGGCCGGCACGGTCACGCGCCGGCGCTGCCGTGCGCGCGCCCGCGTGGCGCGTGCCGGCCGGCGGCGCACCGACTGACGCGCACGTCCGAAATGCGCGGGAAAGCCGCGCAATGGGCCAGCATACGGAGTCCGCCCCCGCGCGACAATTGACAGGATGTGATACCGGTATAACCGCGCGTTATCGGTCGTTGCCCCGCCGCCGCATGCGGGCGCGTTCCGCGTCCATCGCATGCCGCCGCGGCGGCCGGACGACGAACGGTGCGACCGCAACGCCGACGACGGCTCGGCACGTTCATACGACGATTGACGATGCACGCGCGGTGGCGCGGGTGCCGACACGACCGGCACCCGTTCACCGCGCGCGACATCGTCACACCGTCACGCGATCGCGCCGCTACGCCACGACACCGTCACGCCGCGAACCGCTTCGCCAGTTCGGCGAGACCGTCCTCGTAGATGCCGCGGAAGAGGCTGATCGCTTCGTCGTCGGTCGCGCCGTGCGGCGTGAACGTACCCGACCACTCGACCGTCGCGGCGTTCGCGCCGTTCTCGCGCACGCGCAGCGTGGAGCGATAGTTCACGACCGGGAACGGCGCTTCGAGGATCGCGTACGTGTAGCTGCGTGCCGCGTCGTCGAAGGCGACCAGCCGCTCGACGATCGCGTCGCCGTCCGGGTTCGCGAGGCTGCGCACGCGACCGCCCTCGCTCAGCTCGCTCGCCGGGATGTACGACAGCCAGTCGGGCAGCGACCCGAAGCCGCCGATCAGTGTCCAGACCGTGTCGGCCGAAGCCGCGATCTCGATGCTTGCATTGGCCTGTGCCATGTCATCACCTTTCAGGATCAACGATCGGTCGGCAGCGGCGCATTGGCCGCAATCAGACCTTGTTCACGCATTTCGCGCCAGAAGTCGGCCGGAATCACCACGTTCAGCGCAGCCTGGTCTTCGGCGATCCGCTCCGGGCGGCTCGCGCCCGGAATCACCGCGACGGTGGCCGGATGCGACATCGAGAACTGCAGCGCGGCGGCCTTGATCGGCACGTCGTAGCGCGTGGCGATCACCTTGATGCGCTCGACCTTCGCGAGGATTTCCGGCGAAGCCTTCTGGTATTCGAAGTGCGTGCCGCCTGCGAGCACGCCCGAGCTGTACGGGCCGCCGACGACGATCCCGACGTTCTGCGCGGCAGCCGCCGGCATCACGCGTTGCAGCGCGCGCTCGTGATCGAGCAGCGTGTAGCGGCCGGCGAGCAGCATGCCGTCCGGTTGCGGTTCGGCGAGGTCGAGCACCAGTTCGATCGGCTCGACGCGGTTCACGCCGAGGCCCCACGCCTTGATCACGCCTTCTTCACGCAGCTTGCTCAGCACGCGGAATGCGCCCTTGCGCGCGACTTCGAACTGCGCGAGCCATTCGTCGCCGTAGAAGTCCTGTGCGATGTCGTGCACCCAGACGATGTCGAGGCGGTCGGTACGCAGGCGCTTCAGGCTGTCCTCGATCGAACGCAGCGTCGCGTCGGCCGTGTAGTCGTTGACGATGCGGTTCGGCCGGCCGTGTTCGAACAGGCCGCCCTTCTCGCCGAGATCGCGCGCCGACACGTCCTCGACTTCGTCGAGGATCACGCGGCCGACCTTGGTGCTCAGTACGTATTCGTCACGCGGGTGATTCGCCAGCGCGTCGCCGAGGCGGATTTCCGCGAGGCCGGCGCCATAGAACGGGGCCGAATCGAAATAACGGATACCGTGTTGCCATGCCGCTTCGACGGTGGCCGCCGCTTCCGCGTCCGGGATGTTGCGGAACATGTTGCCGAGCGGGGCAGTACCGAAACCAAGGATCTTGTTACCGGGCAGCTTGTCTTTGAGACTCATCATTTTCTCCAGGGGTGAGGGAAAGCGAGTTCAGTCTAGGCAGACGGGTTAAGTCTGTCCAAGACGGAATTCGACACAGTTGAGTCCCTGGAGGTCTAAAGCGTGGTCTGAAGGGGTGGGCGGATATCGCGTCCGGAGGGTCCGTTCGCGCGGCGGCCCCGCCCGACAAGGCTGGCGACGGAATCGGCCGCCGATTCGTGATTTCAGATCAAAAGTGATTTCGCCGGTGAGCACGATCGGCAACGCCGCGCGTGCCCCCAATTGCCGCACGCCTGCAACGCGTCGCGCAAAGGAATCCCCGTTGCGCCTCTTTCGAAGGCGCAACGGGGAAAAGCCGCCTGTTGATCGAATCTGCGTTCCGTCGCAATGCGCGGCTCATGCCCTCAGGCGCGACCGTCCCCTTGCGTATCCCGGGCATCGCCCAGCATCGTGACGAGGACGAGCGCTGCAATCAGGCCCAAGTGCTCGAAGAAACCGTTGAGCGCCATGAAGCGCGCTGCGCCCGTCTGGTTCCAGAAGTCGTTCGCCACCAGCATCGCGACGACGGTCAGCACGCCGAGGCTGCCGGCGCCGAGCCACGTGAAGCGGCGAAACACCACGCACAGCGAACCGCCGATCTCGACGACAATCGCCAGTGCAGCCCATAGCGCAGGCGGATGAAGGCCGAAATGCGCCTGCTCCGCGACCGCGCCGTCGAAGTCGAGCGCCTTCGCGACGCCGCCGATCAGAAAGGCGGAAACGAGTGCAAGCCGGACCAGCGCGCCGACCCACGGCTGCGCGAGCAGGACACGGATCCACGCGGGGCTGTACCGGCCGATCGTCGTCGACATGTCAGACCGCCCAGCACGAACAGCCGAACGCGCCCCAGAAGCCCTTCGCGTCCGACGTCGGCAATGCGCTGCCCCATGCA
>NZ_CAJPGY010000044.1:0-55877 GCF_905339915.1 Burkholderia sp. BCC1985 | reverse complement strand
AGCATCGCGATCGTGGCGCTTGCGATTGTGCTGGATCGTGTGTTCCGGGGTGCGATCCCGAGGAAGTTCCTGACGCATGCTTGAGTCCGCCGGATCAGTCATTCTGACAGCTACGTGACTTTCTTGTGGTCGGTTGGCCCGGTTCGAACAAGGATATCCGTCACGCGGATCAATCCAAACAGTTGGGACAATGATGCGTACTGGATTATTCATCGATGGAAAATGGGTGTCGCCGAAGCTCGGCGGCAAGGTATCCTACTCGGCCCGCTGGTATCGAAGATCCAGCTGGAACGTGTGACTGCAGCCATTGAACAGGCGCGGGCCGATGGCGCAACCGTTATGACGGGTGGTGAGCGTCCGGCGCATCTGTCGGACGGCTACTTCATCGAGCCGACCGTCTTGACGAATGTGCCGCTCGATAGTCGTGCCTGGAAGGAGGAGATTTTTGGGCCAGTGGTTTGTGTCCGCGCGTTTCACTCGGAAGACGAAGCGATCACGCTCGCAAACGACACCCGCTTCGGGCTCGCGGCTGCCGTGATGACGAGCGACGATGCGCGCGCTGAACGTGTTGCCGCCGCCTTGCGAGCCGGGATCGTCTGGATAAACTGTTCGCAGCCCACTTTCACCTAGGCACCGTGGGGCGGCTACAAGCAGTCGGGAATCGGCCGCGAACTCGGTCGTTAGGGATTCGAGAACTACCTCGAGACCAAGCAGATCACTGCTTACGTTAGCGAAGAACCGTGGGGCTGGTATCTCAGTTGAGCCGCTGTGTTCAAGCGTCGCAGCTTATGCGATGTTCGAACGGAAAGTGCCGCGTTAGCGTGCTTCGCTCCTGTGCGGCGTCTAACAATGCTTGACGCATGGCATGTCGAAGAATCTTTACATGTCGTGACCTCGAAGCCGGAGACTCGTTGGCTTGAGGCCACGGCTCACCTATTATTGGATCGGGAGCCCAATATGTCTTCTCCGCAACACGTCTCTGCCAGCAAGGATGTCCAGCCTGATCGGAAAGTCGCGATCGTGACAGGTGCTGGCGGCGGGATAGGCTCCGCCATCTGCCAGCGCCTCGCCGCCGATGGCTGGGCGGTAGTGCTGTCGTCGCGCACCGACAAAGCCGCGGCGGACGTGCTCGGACGTTGCCGTGCGCTCGGGGTGCCCGCGGATATAGTGACCGGCGATATTACAGAAGCCCATTACGTTCGGAAATTGGTCGCCTTCGCCGTCGAACGTTATGGACGCCTGGACGGGTTTGTCGCCAATGCCGGTGCCGCGGGTCGACTCGAACCGGTCGACGAATACCCAGAGGACGTATTCGATCTGGTAATGAACGTCAACGTCCGCGGTACATTTCTGGCACTCAAACATGCGCTGCCGGCGCTGCGTGCAAGTGGAGCGGGCAGCTTCGTCGCGGTCGCGTCTACATCCGCCATCCGTGGACGAGCAAATCTGTCGGCTTATGTAGCCAGCAAACACGCGGTGCTGGGTCTCGTTCGAAGTGCGGCGCTTGAAGCAATCGGGACAGGCGCACGTGTTAACGCCGTCCTGCCAGGGCCGATTCAGACGCCAATGATCGACGCACTTAACGATATGGCCAAATCCCGAGGTCAAGGGATCACCCGAGCGACTGCTGCGCCATACGGACATCCTGAAGACGTAGCAAACACGGTCGCATTTCTGCTCGCGGGCGAGTCGTCGCATATGAACGGGGCGAGCATCGTGCTGGACGCTGGCAGTACCGTGGCGTGATCGTTGCGCTCAACCGCGCGCGCCGAACTACGATTAACCTAACGTGTAGTCGAATCCTACACATTCCAGGCCCGGTCGGGCGTGAGTGGTCGGGGCACCGTTTGCCTCCCCGTGGAGGTAATGCGACAGCGGTCCTGCATGGACCGCTGTGCGTTTCTGATATCCATCTCGATGGTGACTTGGAAGCTCGAATCCACCGGCAAAGAAAGTCGCTTTTTCCGGCCTAATCGGTAGTCTCATTGCTAAAGAATGCACGGCCGATGCCGTAATCCGAATTATAGTAAATGAATTCATATAAATAAGCATGACGTATCAATTCGATGCGAAGCTATAACGGGGAAAGCGAAAGATGAAACTGCGCGGCTCAATTGCCAACAAGTTCAGCGCTGCATCGGGCATTGCCCTTGCGACCACTGTTGTCGTCCTCACGTCAATAGGTGCCGTGACGGTCCGGCAGCAGGCGGTGAATGCGTTTGTCACATCAAGTCTGGGTCGGATAAGCCAGGCAGATCAAACACTGGACGGCACGTTCAATGAAATCGAGCAGAACTTGACGTTTCTCTCCACGTCTCCTGAAGTGCTGTCAGCGGACCAGAGCCTGACGGACTATCTGACTCACGGCGAGATGACGGCAGACGGCCACGGTCCAGTGGAGACTTCGATCTTCAAGCTGTTCAAGCGGTTTGGTGAGTCGCATTCGAGTATCCGCTACGTGATTATGGGGACGAAATGGGGCGGATTCGTTCAGTGGCCGATCGAGAATTTCGCTTCAGGAAGTTATGACCCGCGAGTCCGGCCTTGGTATAAGCTGGCAACGGCGTCACCCGAAACTGTTGTACGACCGGCGCCATATCTCAGCGTCGGGTCGACCGGCGGCATATCGATTTCTTTCGCGAGATTGGTGAAGGATCCTCAAGGCGGAATCCTTGGTGTGATCGAGTCAGATTTTTCGCTCAAGACCTTCGCGAAACTCGTCGACGGAATCCGGTTCGGAGATACGGGTTATCTCATTGTCGCAGACAGCAATGGAAAGATCCTGATCGACCCACGTGACAAGAGCCACGAATTCAAGGATTGCAAGGGACTTGGCGATGGCTATGCGGAGCTTGCGAATGCATCGGATGGGGTCGCCACGATAGACATGAGCGGTACGCGATATCGCGCATACGTCTACACGTCGCCGAAAAATGGTTGGAAATACTACGCTCTGGTTCCTGATGCAGAAATGATGGCCGGGGCCAACCATCTGATGCTGATGTTGGTTGGCGTCGGTCTAGTGGTTCTGGTGATCGCGCTTGCGGTCACAATGATTTTCGGCCGCCGGATGACGGCTCCATTGCGCAACCTGTCAAAGTCGATGCAGGAGATTGCGTCGGGCGATGGTGACATGACCCGTCGCTTGCCGCAGGTCAGTCAGGATGAAGTGGGTGAGCTGGCAAGGCAGTTCAACGCGTTCGTCGAGAAGCTGCAGGGCTTACTAGGCAACGTTGTCGCCAGTAGCCATGAGCTCCGATTGGCCGCAGGAGAGGTGTCGGCTGGTAACAGCGACCTATCGGCCAGAACCGAGCGGCAGGCCGCCTCGGTCGAGCAGACGGCCGCTACGATGGAGCAACTAGCCGGGACGGTACGGGAAACGGCGGATCAGGCCAAGAATGTGAACAATGTTGCTGGGGGGGCAGTGGAAATCGCGCGCCGCGGCAACGATGCCGTATCGAAGGCTGCGCGCACGATGGACGCCGCCGTCGAGCAATCGGGCCGTATCGAAGGTATCGTCGCGATGATCGAAAGCATCGCATTCCAGACGAATATCCTTGCGCTTAATGCCGCGGTGGAATCGGCGCGCGCTGGCGAAAGCGGTCGCGGATTTGCTGTGGTGGCGTCGGAGGTTCGCAACCTTGCACAACGATCGACCAATGCTGCAAAAGAAATCAAGGCGCTTCTCGACGCGTCGGTAAGCAACGTGCGTGCAGGTTCGAATCAGGTCAATCTCGCTGGACGCACAATCGAGGAATTGACGCATGCGATTTCCAATGTGGCCGCGATAACCAACGAAATCTCCGCTTCTGCCCGGGAGCAGAGTCGATCGATCGACGAGGTAAACCAGGCCGTATCCGTGATGGACCGCGCGACCCAACAGAACGCGGCGCTTGTTGAAGAACTCGCCGCCGCATCCGCGACCCTGAACAGGCAGGGGCGTGAGTTGCAATCGACAGTGGAATTTTTCACGCTTGGTTGATGGGCGGCGGGCGGGGCGAGAGGGCGGTGGCGGATCTTATTCTCGGAAGTCAGACCGAATTGACGCTTGCAAGACAATTGCGCGCGCCGCGATACACCGTGTCGCTCAATGTTCGCCGCTTTGCCTGGTCCACCACTGTTCCTCAACGCTTCGATTCGCATTCCATGCGCTACGATCCGACCGGCTTGAACTGCGTCGGCTAGGCGACGAGCCAGAAAGCTCCGCTGGCATCCAGATTCACGCGAGCGACTCCGCCCGTCGGTGAAGGCCGCCGATCTAGGCGTACTCGCAACTCCAGTCGAACTGGAAGATCGCGCCGGGCTCGCTCGCGAGCTGCACGTACATCTTGCGCCGAGATGCGTCGTCCTGCTGCGCGTGCCAACCGCAAACAAAGGCGCTAACGCAGTCTTGGCTGCCTGTGCGGGCCCATGCCCGGAGTACCTCGAACATGAAGTGCGCGGTGCGCTGCTCGTGCTTCGGACAGTGACTATCGGACTTGAGCCGGCCGAAAGCTAATCGGCCCAGTCGTCGACGATGCAGGGAATCGTACGATACGAATACTTGGGGTTCGGTCGCTTCGGTCTGGCGCCGCCACTTGCGTGCCGTGTTTCGGGTTAGGCGTGCGCCGTTCAATCTCGCGTAGTGGAACCTTCTCGCGGAAATACATCGGCTTGAAGCCAGTGCCGACGGACGCAAAGTCCACCACTCATGCGACAACGCTGCATGACGATAATGGCGCCAGTATCTCAACTGGCGACGAGCACCGCGTGCGTCACCATCAAACCTCTATTGACTTGCTATTGCAGCCTGCCTCATTCCCGCTCGGCGGCGTGCGCCCGAGTACTGTTGATGCCGACGGTGGGATCGACGCTCAATGTGACGGACATCTTTCGGCGCTGCCCTTGGGGCACCGGAGGACCTATGTCGGAACTTTCGAGCGCCTCTGAGTCGTGCGCTTTCAGCGGTGAATTTTTTTCATACCCGATATGAAAGATCATCGTTTGCTCGCTTTTTGTCGGGCCATCAGTATCGGGCCTAGAGATAACCGCATGTTTCGATCAGACCTGTCCCGATGACAACCTCTATCCATCACGACGCCACGTCTGCGTACGTGACCGTGCGCGACGGAGCGCGTATTGCCTATACCCTTCATGGTAGAGGCGATTCCGTGCCTCGCATTGCACTGCTTCATTCCTTGGCGATGGATCGCGAGTTCTGGTACCCGGTCATCGACCGCCTGCTGCCGCGTGCAAGCGTCCTCGCGCTTGACTGTCGCGGTCATGGCGCATCCGATAGGCCTGCCGGACCATACTCGGTGGAGCAGTTCGCCGATGACGTGCGTGATGTGGTCGATGCACTCAATCTAGGTGGCATCGTTGTTGCGGGTGCATCGATGGGCGGCTGTGTGTCGCTGCAATTCGCCGGAGCGTATCCGGAACTAACGCGTGCGGTCGCCCTGATCGACACTACCGCCTGGTACGGCGAAACCGCACCGGAAGACTGGGACCTGCGCGTTTCGAGGGCAGAGAAAGAAGGGCTTGCTGCACTGGTTGAGTTTCAGACTACACGGTGGTTCAGCGATATCTTTCGTGCCCAGCGCGCCGATGTGGTCCAGCGTTGCGTCGAAACCTTCTTACGTAACGAAGTAGCCTCATTCGCAGCGACGGGACGAATGCTTGGTGCGTTTGATGGGCGCGCACAAATGGCGAAGATCCGTGTACCCACCTGTGTGATCGTCGGCGAGGAAGACTATGCAGCACCGCCGTCGATGGCACGCGCTTTGCATGAGGGCATTGACGGGGCGACGCTGACAGTGGTGCCGCAGGCTCGTCATCTTACGCCGCTCGAAGTTCCCGATCTCGTGGCAAGGGAACTACACGCGCTGTTCGACCGCATCGCAACGTGAGACAGGCGGCACGTCGCGCGCGCGGCACTGAGCTCCGCACGCGTAAACCAATACGCAAACGCATACGAGACAAGGAGCGTCCGAATGGCACCATTCGAACTTGCCACACCCGGATCGCTGCACGACGCGATTGGCCTACTCGATCCTGAAGATCCTGATATTCGGCCGGTAGGTGGCGGCACCGCGATCATGTTGATGATGAAAGCCGGCGTGCTGCGCCCGACGCGACTCGTCAGTCTTCGTAATATCGAGCCGACATACTCACAGATCGCGATCGGGGCGCAAGGGGAACTGCAGATCGGTGGCCTAACGCGCCTCACGGCGCTTGAACAGTCAACACTCGTACGTGAAGGGTGGCCGCTTCTGTCGCGAACGTTACGCACGCTGTCAAACGTGCGTGTGCGTAACGTCGCGACGATGGGCGGCAATCTCGCGCATGCAGATCCGCACATGGATATGCCGCCCGTCTTGAGTGCACTCGGCGCAAAAGTCGTGGTGACGGGACCGGATGGCGAGCGCACGCTGTCGGTCGAAGAGCTGGCGACGGGTTACTACGAGACGGTGCTTGCGCGCAACGAACTGATTTCGAAGGTGATGGTGCCGGCGCAAGCAGGTCGTCCCGCAGCGTACATGAAGGTGACGACACGCGCTGCGCACGACTGGCCGGCGCTTGGCATTGCCGTGGTCCTGAACATGCGGGGCGAGCGTATCGCCAGTGCGAGCGTGATAGCAGGCGCGGCGATGGATCGACCAACACGCTTAGTCGAAGCCGAATCGATCCTGCATGGCGCGTTGCCCGATGCGGTGACGCTCAAGCGCGCCGGCGAAGCGGCCGCGGCAGCGCTCGACATCGTCGGCGATCCGCACGGCTCTGCAAGCTACAAGAAACATCTGGTGTCGGTTTATCTTGGGCGCGCAGTGCGCGTCGCGCTAGATTCGGCCAGCAATAAGGAGAATGCGAGATGAAGGTCGATCCCCACTCAATCGAGGCCGGTGCTGCACCGCGCCAGATCGGCCGTTCCTTGACCCGACTGGAGGCATGCGCGAAGGTGACGGGGCGCGCCGATTACATCCACAATCTGTCGCTGCCGCGCCTGCTGTACGCGAAGATTTTCCGCAGTACGGTCGCGCATGGCCGAATCGTTTCGATCGATACGACTGCCGCGCGCGAAGCCGGTGATGTGTATGCCGTATACACGGCGCGGGACATCATGCGTGTCATGCCGGAACCGTATTTCGGTCCTGCGTTCCATGATCAGCCGATTCTCGCAGTCGATAAGGTGCGCTACATCGGTGAGCCGGTCGCAGTAGTTCTCGCCACCGACGCGCATGCTGCCGAAGAGGCACTGCATCTCATCATTGCGGAATACGAGGAGCTACCGGCCGTCTTCAACGAAGTCGAGGCGGCGAGTTCGGATGCACACGTCCATGAAGTGCTGAAACCGGCGGGAACCTTCCCCGATCTAAAGCATCTCCATGGGCACAAAGCAACTAACGTCGCGCTAGATTTCCGCGTGCGACGCGGCGACGTCGATGCGGCGTTCGATGCGGCGGGGCATATCTTCGACGACACCTTTACGACCCAGCAGGTGATGCATACTCCGCTCGAACCGATGGTGTCGGTTGCGGAGCCGGGTGAGAGTTCCGGCACGCTAACGATACATACGGCATCGCAAAGTCCTTCGTTCGTGCGTATCGAAATTGCACGCCTGCTTGGCTGGGCGGAAAACCGCGTGCGGGTACGCGTCGGCCTTCTCGGCGGCGGCTTCGGCGCGAAACTGTATATCAAGCTCGAAGCGCTTGCCGCAGCACTCGCGCTGCTTACTCGTCGCCCTGTTAAGGTCGCGCTCACGATGGAAGAGCAGTTCTTCACCATCACGAAGCACGCGACGACCTTCCGCATACAGACGGCAGTGTCGTTGGACGGCCGAATCACCGGTCGCCGATGCGAAATCTGGTGGAACGGTGGTGCGTACGCGGACATCGGTCCGCGCGTCACGCAAAAGTCAGGGTTTACCGCGTCAGGACCGTACGACATCGAGAACGTTTCGATCGATTCCTATCAGGTATACACGAACCTGCCGCCCGCAGGGGCGTTCCGCGGTTTCGGCATTCCGCAGGTAGTGTGGGGGTACGAAAGCCATGCAGACATGATTGCACGCAAGCTCGGAATCGACCCAGTCGAGTTCCGGCGCCGCAATATCCTGCGCGATGGCCGACCTCATGCTACGGGCACAGTGATGTGCGACGCGGCAATCGATCAGGTACTGGAGCGCGTGGCGGCACGAATGAACTGGAACGCACCGTTCGAGCGCGGCACTGGCACGGTGAAGCGTGGACGTGGCATTGGTATCGGCTTCAAAGCGCTGGTCGCGCCGACAACGTCGATGGCGATGGTGAGCCTCGCTGCCGACGGAAGTTGCACCGTCTATTCGAGCACGGTCGACATGGGACAGGCATCCGACACGGCGATTGCGTTGATGGCGGGTGACGTGCTTGGTATAGAGGCTGAGAAGATCAAGGTGGTTCGCCCGGACACCGATGCGACACCGTACGACATGGCAACGCTCGGGTCGCGCTCGACTTTCCACATGGGCCATGCGGTGCGCCTCGCTGCCGAGGATGCGCTCGTGAAGATGCGTCAACTCGCTGACGAACTGGGCATTCCTGGCGGCGAGCCGATATGTGCCGGCGACCTTCTCAAGCGAAAGTACGGAATGCAGGCGGGCAATATCGTCGGCGTCGGGAGTTTTATTCCACCGTACACGAAACCCGATCATGAGACGGGGCAGTCCGATGACATCACACCGAACTGGATGGTCGGTGGGACCGGTGTGGAAGTCGAGGTTGACACCGACACCGGGTACTTCCGGCTGGTGCGCTTCGAGAATGTGGTCGATTGTGGCACGCCGATCAACCCGAAAGTTGTAGATACGCAAATTTCGGGCGCGGCGATCATGCAGCTTGGAATCACGATGTTCGAGCGGATGGAATTCGACCCCTCTGGGCAATTGCGCAACGCGTCGTTTGCCGAGTACAAGATTCCAGGCATTCATGACATCCCTCACACGATCGGTCGTGAAACCGTGGATGCTGTGCAGGGTAACGGCCCATTCGGTGCGAAGGGCGTTGGCGAAAGCGCGACATTCGGCGTCGCTTCGGCGATCGCGGAAGCGATTGAGGATGCTGTAGGCGTTCGGATCAAATCGTTGCCGATCACGCCTGAAGTCGTTTATCGCGCGCTGCGCGCGGCACGCAATGATCCGCTCTCGGAGGAATGAACGATGAACTCTGCTTCCCTCAATATTGAATTTAAATTGAATGGCGAGCGCGTGTGCGCGACTGTCGAGCCTCATTACACCATCTTGGAACTGCTGCGCCAGCAGTTCGGTCTGTATGGTGCGCGCGAAAGCTGCGGCCAGGGGCTGTGCGGCTGCTGCACGGTGCTGATCAATGGTGAGGCCGTCTCGGGATGCCTTTATCTCGCGGCGATGGCGGACGGTACCGAAGTGGCGACCGTTGAGCAACTCGATGCTGACGGTTCGCTCGATCCGGTCCAGCAGGCGTTCATCGAATGCGGTGCGTTCCAGTGCGGATTCTGTACGTCGGGTTTCCTGCTGATGGCCCATCAACTGCTCGACAAGAATTCCGATCCGACGGAAGCGGAAATCCGTCATTACCTATCGGGGAATCTGTGCCGATGTGGGGCTTATCCGGAGATCATCGAAGCGGTCAAGCTCGCGGCGCGGCTGCGACGCAACGAATCAGCGCTTACGTAACCACTGGCCGGATGCGGCGGGATAGCGGTGCTCCGGCCGGACGCTACTCTGCGTGAGAGTGAATCATTTTGAACCTGCCTCGTCAATGAAGATCATCCAATCAAGCGACGCGCCGGCGCCCGGCGGCCATTACTCGCATGCCATTCAGGCAAACGGTTTCACGTTCGTCTCTGGTATGCTGCCGGGGCCAGGTGTAGCAACGTCCGGTCCAGACAATTTCGAGCGCCAGGTGCGCGCAACGCTCGAGCACTGTGAAAGCGTGCTGGAAGCAGCAGGCTGCGCGTTTGAGGATGTCGTGCAGTGTACTGCGTATATTGTTGGCATCGAACGTTGGCCTGAATTCAATCGTATCTATGCGGCATATTTCGGTGAGCACCAGCCAGCGCGCGCGGTCGTGCCGGTGCCGGAACTGCACCATGGATTTCTTGTGGAGTTGCAAATGGTGGCTTGCTCGTTGAGTTGATGCGAGCATCATGTTCGTGCGGAAGTCACGTCGATGGACAGTATCGATGTCGAAGTCGTGCAGCATTGCGTGGAATGGCAGGTTGCGGGTCGGTCATGCTTTCGAACGTCGCGCGGACTTGGGGAGCGCGCCCGCGGCCGGTTGGCGAAAGGGCTGCGTTGCGCGACGACGCATGGTGTGCGGCTCTGTGTCGGGCGGCTATGTTGAAGTCGACCTCATCGACCGCGTGCGGCGCACGGCGTTCGTCACAGGGCCACCCCAGCGCGTGTTATATGGCGTTAGCACGGAAGAAGCATGGCGCTTCGACTCGCCGTCCGGTGGCACGATCGAACTGGTGCTCGAGTTGCTGCGTGCCGCGGATCCTGCCACTATCGACTGGCTATCTTTAGCAATTCCTCGCGTCGATCGCCGAGGGCATCGGCTATCAAGTAACCGTGTGTGATCCGCGCGAGGAGTATGCGAACACGTGGAACGTGCCGAGCACGTGTCTGACGCGCGCTATGGCCGACGATACCGTACTCGATGTGCAGCTCGACGGTCATAGCACCGTGGTTGCGCTGACGCATGACCCGAAGTTCGATGATCTGGTACTGATCCATGCGCTGCAGACCGACGCGTCTTACGTTGCGGCGATCGGTTCGCGGCTGAACGATTCAAAGCGGCGTGAACGGCGCAAATTGTTCGACATCGCCGATGCATGGCTTGCACGCCTGCGCGGGCCTGCGGGCCTCGCGATAGGAAGTCGCACGCCACCCGAGCTCGCAGTGGCGATTGCAGCGGAATGGACATCGGCGAAGAATGGCGTCGCGCTCGATATAGAGTGGGCGGAAAAAATTGGTGCGGATGAATCGCAGGAGTACGCAAGAGCCGGGGGGCCGCTCGTGGCGCCTGACGTATGCCCGGCACTGTTTGCGCTTGAAGTGCGTATTTCGGCGAACGTGATCAGCGATTTCGGTTGAACGTGATCAGTGGTTCCGATTGATGGTGATCGGCCGTTTCGGTCGAAGGTGATCGCTGATCACCGGTTTCCGAAACGAGCGATCATCTTGCCGAAACGGGTGATCACGTTTCCGGAATGAGTGATCAGCGAACCGAAACAGCTGATCACGCGACCGAAACGGGATGGCCGTTCCGGCTCGGCGGTGGTGTTGCGCATGTGATCAACGACGGGCGTTAGCCTTGTCTCTTTTTAGGGGACAGGTTGATGCCAGCACATCGGATGAGCATGCGCAAACTGAAGGAAGTACTGCGGTTGAAGTGGTCGTGCGGCCTGTCGCACCGCCAGATCAGCCGGGCGATCGGCATCAGCGTCGGCGCTATTTCGGCGTATGCTGCGCGAGCCAGCGCGGCGGGACTCGACTGGGATGCCGTCGAACTGCTCGCCGACGACGAGCTTGAGATCAGGTTGGACCTACCCGCGGAGACGGCGGCCCCGACTCGGCGAGTCGAACCGGACTACGTGGTGATGCACCGGGACCTGCGCCGCAAGGGCGTGACGCTGCAGTTGCTCTGGGAGGAATACGTCGAAGCTCACCCCGGCCAGCGCACCTATCGCTATACGCAGTTCTGCCAGCGGTACAAGGACTGGGCTGCGGCGCTGAAGCGCTCGATGCGCCAGCAACACCGCGCCGGCGAGAAGCTGTTCGCCGACTTCGCCGGGCAAACTGTACCAATCCTCGGCCGCGACGGCGGCGTCGCGTTCAAGGCCCACGTGTTCGTGGCCGTCCTCGGCGCCTCGAACTACACCTATGCATGTGCGACGCGTTCCGAGACCATGCCCGACTGGATCGGCAGCCTGATCGACGCGTTGGAATTCTACGGCGGCGTTCCCGAGCTGCTGGTGCCCGACAACCCCAAGGCATTGATCGCCAAGGCCGATCGGTACGAACCGGTGCTGGGCAACACCACGCAGGACTTCGTGAACCACTACGCGACCGCCATGTTGCCGGCGCGGCCGCGCAAGCCGCAGGACAAGGCGAAGGTCGAAGTCGGCGTACAGATCGTCGAGCGCTGGATCCTCGCGCGGCTGCGCAACCACCGGTTCTACAGCCTGGCCGAATTGAACAAGGCGATCGTCAAGCTGATCACCGATCTAAACCAACGACCGTTCAAGAAGCTCGAGGGCAACCGTCGCGAATGGTTCGAGCGGCTCGATCGGCCGGCGCTGCGCCCGTTGCCGACGCGCCGATACGAGATCGCGACCTTCGTGAAGTGCCGCGTCAACATCGACTACCACGTCGAAGTCGATCACCACTATTACAGCGTTCCGCACAGCCTCGTACGTCAGGAGGTCTACGCACGCGTTACGCGCCACGGCGTCGAGATCCTGCACCGCGGCAAGCGCGTGGCCGCCCACGCCCGCAGCCGACTCCGGAACAAGCATACGACATTGCCCGAGCACATGCCGGCGGCGCACCGTGCCCACATGGAATGGACGCCAGGCCGGTTGTTGAACTGGGGCGCCTCGGTCGGTCCCGGCGCCGAGACGATCGTCAAACACCTGCTGACCAACCGGCCGCACCCAGAGATGGGGTACCGCGCGTGCCTCGGATTGCCGTCGCTCTCGCGCAAGTACGGCAAGGAGCGGCTGGAAGCCGCCTGCCAGCGGGCGCTCGTGATCGGTTCGCCGACCCGCCGCTCCGTGCTGTCGATCCTCGAATCCGGCCTGGATCGACAGCCGGTGCTCCCGATTCCTCTCACCGAATGGCATTCGCCCGATCACGAGAACGTGCGCGGACCTGACTATTACCACTGACCCAAGGAGGTCGCGATGTTGACGCAGCAAACCTTAACCCAGCTCAAGTCCCTGAAGCTCGACGGCATGGCCCGTGCGTTCGAGGAACAGGCGGCGTTGACCGCCAGCACCAGCCTGTCGTTCGAAGAGCGCTTCGGCATGGTCGTCGAACGTGAGCTCGCCTGGCGCGATACCCGGCGGCTCGAACGGCTGCTGAAGTCCGCGAAACTCAAGAACCCCCAAGCCTGCATCGAGGACATCGAGTACCGGCAGAGCCGCGGTATCGACAAAAGCGTCGTTGCCACCCTCGCCAGTTGCGACTGGATCCGCAATGCGCAGAACCTCATCCTGACTGGGCCGACTGGCGCTGGGAAAACGTGGATCGCTTGTGCGTTCGGACAGCAGGCCTGCCGACAAGGCTTCTCCGTGATGTACGTCCGCGTTGCCCGGCTGTTCGAGGAATTGAAGATCGCCCACGGCGACGGCAGCTTCACGCGGCGGCTCGCGCAGCTCGCCAAGATGGACGTCCTGCTGCTCGACGACTGGGGGCTGCAGGATCTCGATCAGGGTGCTCGAAACGATTTGCTCGAAGTGCTCGACGATCGCGTCGGCACGCGCTCCACGATCATTACCAGCCAACTGCCACTGGAACACTGGCACGCCTGGTTGCAGGATCCGACGCTCGCCGACGCGATCCTCGACCGGCTCGTCCATCAGGCCCACAAGCTGCCGTTGAAGGGCGAATCGATGCGAAAGACCAACGCCAAGCAGTCCTCCGCATCCTGATCGTGATCACCTTCGCTATAATCCATTGACCGCGCAACACCACCTTCCAAACTGATCACGTTCGCCGAAACGCCTGATCACCATCACCGAAATCCGCACTTGAAGCGCGTTGATAGGACTGTACGCTTTCAGCGAGGTGTCTGCTGCTGAACCGCATGCGTGAGCATCCACCATTCGCGCCGGAGCGTGTCGCGCATAACTTTGCCACGCTCGTTGCGTGGTAGCGCCGGTGTAAGCTGAATCAGCTTCGGCTGTTTTTCTTGAGGCAAGTACGCGCAGCACCACTTGGTCAGTTCCATCGCCAGCGCGGCACGCTCCGCTCCAACGACGGTTGCAGCACGTTCGTCGCGTGGCACGACGAAGCACACGGGTTCATGTCCATAGATCGGATCTGGTACGCCGATGGCTGCCACCTCTCGCACACCCGGATACGCGAGCAGCACGTCCTCGATCTCATTGGGCTGGATCTTGACACCACCACGAATGATCAGATCGTCCATGCGGCCCGACACGACGACGAAGCCATCGTCGTCCCGCGTCGCGATGTCACGCGTAGCGAACGGCGCACCCCGAATCGGCGCGATGACGTGCTGTGCGGTCAAGAGGCCGATCGCGAGCTTCTCACCATCGACGACCACTTGGCCTGTCTCGCCTACCGCGCATGGTGAACCGTTGGGGTCGACGATCGACAACGCGATATGTGCGGGGGGAAAGCCAACCGTGCCGAATTTGCGTCGATCAAAGTGGTTCCCGCATATCCAGCCCGTTTCCGAGGAGCCGTACAGATTCAGCACGCGAATTCCATACTTCGCCTCGAAACGCGACCACTGGACATTCGAAAGCGGCGCGGTGCTGCATGTCATCGCGCGCAACGTCGCCAGTTCCCCGCGGCTTACGTCGATGGGGGCTTCGAGCAGCATGTTGATTACAGTCGGAATACCGGCGCTGACAGTCACGCGATGACGCGCGATCCATTCGGCGAACCGACTGCGCGAGAAGTGCCGTGCGATGCATAGGGTCGAACCGAGTTGCAGAAACGGCATCAAGCTCAGAATCTGCGCAGAGTACCAGTCGAACGATCGATATTCGAGTGTGCGGTCGTCTGGTGTGAGCGCCAGTAGTTCGATGCTGTCGAGACCGTTGTACCAGTAGCTCGCATGGTCATAGACGACCACCTTGGGCAAGCCTGTAGTGCCTGACGTGCAGCACATAGAAGCGAGCGTGTCGGCTCTGCCTGGCGTGCCGACGCGTGGCAATGGATCGCTTCTGTCGGCCAGATCGGCGCGAAAGTGGAGCTGCGCGCCCGCGTTGTCGTCATCGGGCGGCCACGTGCCGAAGCGTATCAGTGGCGCCGCGCTTGCAGGAACGAGCGCGGCATCCATATCGGCAGGCAGCAGAACAAGGTCGGGCATGAGAAGGTCAAACACATGCATCGTATGCATCGCACCCGTGAACGTTACATCAATCGGACAGACGACCGCGCCGAGATGCCATAGCGCTAGCCAGAGCAGCAGCTTGTCGATGCCTTCCCCTCCAGCTATTACCACGCGTGAGCCGCTCCGTACATCGCGTCGCTGCAATTGCCTTGCAAGCGCGTCGACAATGTCCGCAAGCGCAGCGAAATCGAGAGCCGCATCGCGCTCCACGTCTACGATGGCCGCTTTTTGAGGTGTGCGTCGACGGTGTGCGTCCAGCAGATCGCCGACACTCTTGTACGGAGCGCTCACGGACACGCCGCCTCGGTATGTACCGAGGTGTTTTCGCCGAGTGTGGCGAGCGCCCATTCGCGGAACGCCTGAACCTTCTTGAGATCAGCCTTTTCTTTCGGCGATGCCACAAAATACGCGGAGTTCGATTGCATGCGCACGTCAAATGGAGCGACGAGCTTTCCACTCTTCAGATCGGTATCGACGAGCGGTGTGCGTCCGATTGCGAGGCCCACGCCGTCAACGGCTGCAGCCAGCGATGTCAACTGCAGATGAAACACTGCCTCGCCCACGAACTCCACAGGCTCGCGCACTGCAGCTTCGAGCCATGCGGGCCAATCGTCCTGATACATCGAATAAAAGTATGTGCGGATTTGGCGGAAGCGTGAGAGTCCCTCCGCAATCGAACCGAATGGTCCTGCGGCTTCGAGGACCTCGGGTGCGCACACGGGAAAGAACGTTTCACCTTGCAGTCGATCGGTGCGGACCGACGCCCAGCGCCCCGAGCCATAGCGAATCGCAACGTCGTAGCTATTGCGCTTGAACTCCTCGAAACTGGAGCTGGTTGCGAGATGGACGGTAATCTCGGGATGCGCGTGCTGGAACTCGGGCAGTCTGGGAATCAAGCACTTAATTGCATAAGTGGGTAGGCATGCAACTGTAAGAATGGTCTTCGATTTTTTATCTCGAGCGCGGGCTGTTGCGATCGACAGCAGATTGATCGCCTCGTGTACGGATTGAAGGTATTCGCGCGCAGCCGGCGTGAGGGACAGCACGTTGCGCCGTCGAACGAACAGCTTGATTGCGAGACGTTCCTCAAGGGTCTTGATTTGGTGGCTGATTGCCGTTTGCGTGAGTTCGAGCTCTTGGGCCGCGCGGGTGAAACTCAGATGTCGCGATGCAGCCTCAAATGCAAGCAGACATTGCAAGGATGGGATGTAGGGTCTCATGCGGCGTTTTGCTTGGCAAACCACGAAGAGAAGGATATGCCGCCCCTCTTAGGGAGCAGAAACGGAGGTCGGTGCGTGCCGGCTCACAGGCGCGATGGTCGACTTTTTGGGATTCTACAAGGAAATGAGAGATTTTCATGTGTTGCATGAGAAAGCGTAGCTTGCAGACCGTACGCTCGCGCATGCAGGCTAGGGTGCCGGCTTGGGCAGGTGTCTCGCGCAAGGGTATGGCTGGTCCGGCCTAGTGACGATGGTGCTGATATCGCCTGATGGTTATACGGTTGTCCAGGCGATGACCACTCATGGCACTGCGGCGCGGCGTTCCGAACACCACCTGAGCGGATGGCTGATTACGGCCGATCCATTCACCACGGTTTTCCCGTCGGGCCAGCACTGTGCAACCCGGCCGGCTTGACGGCACGTCGGCTGTGATAGCGTCGTCGATGCGCTTGAGGTCGCCCGAGTTGGGCTCATGGTAGCGGGCGCGATGACGTACGATCTGTCGCTGGCGGTCGGGTCCGGTGTGCCATTCGTCGTTGGACGGACCTTGATCGGGCGCGTCGCAGACACGTAGGCCACGCGGTTGGGCTATGGCGAGCCGAGACAAGGCAGACGTGCGGTCGGATCAACAAGCGCAGTGAAAAATTTGGAGAACGAGCCGTTGTCCAATCCGTTTTTGAACAACCTTGGCATCGAGCACACGATGTGGAGCGAAGGCTACACGGAATTCCGGCTCGGGATCGCGCCCACACTGCTCAACCGGAGGGGCGTGCTGCAGGGGGGCGTGATCGCGACGCTGCTCGATGTTGCGTGCGGGTATGCTGGGCTATACAGCGCCGATCCGCAGAGGCTCGTGCATGGCGTGACGCTTTCGTTGACATTGAATTTCCTCGAACGAGGCGTTGGCGAATGGGTGATCGCGAAGGGCTTCCTTGAGCGCAGCGGGGGCAATATTTACTTCGCGCGCGGCGAAGCTTGGACCAATGCTCGTGTGCTGATCGCGACCGCACAAGGAACATTCAAATACGCGAGCGAGCTATGAAGTACTCCTGGCACATCGCCGGTGCGGGGCGTGCGGACTGTCTGGTATGAATGAATCTCATCTCTGATATGAAAGACGATCGTTTGCCCACCAGGCCGGCTGGCTTCAATGTTCGACGTGGAACACCGGAAAATCGCATTTCACGTCAAGGCGCCGGTCCAATATCGGCTTGCATTAAGAATTAATTGGAGAATGACGATGGAGTTGACTGGAGAGCGCTTCCTGCCGCTGACACGGGAGCGCGTGTGGACGGCCCTGAATGATCCTGATGTGTTGCGCCTGTCGCTGCCAGGGTGCGAATCGCTCGAACGCGTCGACGACACGCACTACAAAGTAGTGATGGCGGCAACCGTGGGTCCGGTCAAGGCGCGCTTTAACGGCAAGCTCACGTTGACGGATTTGCAGGCGCCGGTGTCGTACTCGCTTACATTTGAGGGATCTGGTGGCGCTGCGGGGTTCGGAAAGGGCAATGCACAGGTAGGCCTGGAGTCGGATGACGGCGGAACGCGGCTCATCTATCGTGCGAACGCGCAAGTTGGTGGACGGCTTGCGCAGGTAGGAACGAGGCTTATTGATGGCGTCGCGAAGAAGATGGCAGAGGATTTTTTCGCCCGCCTCACACTTGCGCTGGAACCGCCGCAGGCTAACGGATCCGACGGTGCAGGGAACGCCGCGGAGAGCGCGGCTAACACAACCAAGGCGCAAGCCCTGCTTGCTTCGAACAAGCAGGACTTGCGCAGCGGAGCAAGTCGATTGTGGCTCTTCGGAATGGCGGTTGTTTTGGCAATGGCATATGCCGCCTATCGTCTGCATTGATTCGGGCTTCTGCATGCAGGGGGCGGTGAAGTCGACTGGCAAACCCTCGTCACTCGTCGCATGAACCGATTGCAAAGTGCGCCTCACGAACCAACAAGAAAAACGGAGACACCTGATGCAACGTCCCTCTGGCAATACCGGGCGGAGCAGGCCCGCGGCCGCTCCGCTTGCCGCGCAAGCTGGAGTCGGTCAATCGGCGCCTTGGTACCGTGTGCTCAACCGCAAGCAGTGGAATGCGTTGTTCGCGTCCAATCTCGGGTGGCTGTTCGACGGCTACGAAACCTACGCGCTGATTCTGACGGTCGGCGTCGCGCTGCGCCAGTTACTCGAACCCGCGCTGTATCTGCATATTCCGTTCTATGCCGGCCTTGTCATCGCGCTGACGCTGCTTGGCTGGGGCGTGGGCGGCTTGCTCGGTGGCATCTTGACGGACTATATCGGCCGCAAGCGCATGATGATCTTCGCCATCCTTGCATATTCGCTGACGACCGGTCTGAGCGCGTTCGCGTGGAATTGGGAATCGTTCGTCGCGCTTCGCTTCATCGTCGGACTGGCTATGGGCTCGGAATGGGCGACGGGTACCGCGATGACAGCAGAGCTATGGCCGGACCGCCATCGTGGCAAGGGTGCGGGGTTGATGCAATGTGGGCTCGGAATGGGTTTTTTCGCCGCGTCGCTTGTATGGCTGTTCATGAGTCAGACGGGCGAATGGGCATGGCGCTATATGTATCTGCTAGGCGTGCTGCCGGGTCTAGCGACGTTGTGGATGCGAAGGGGCGTGCCCGAGTCGGAGCACTGGGTACACATCAACCAAAGCCGCAAGGTGGTTCGCGCGCGGCGGCGCGACGGCGCGACGCTTGATGAGCACGAGCAGAAGTTGAACCGCTTTACGATTGTCGACCTGTTATTAGCACCGACGCTGCGTCGTCGCACGATCATCGCCGTACTGATGTCGCTCACGACGACGTTGGGATGGTGGGGCATTTCGACATGGGTGCCGCCGTATATCGGCTCGGTTGCGGCTCAGGCCGGACTGCCGGCGGCGCGCTGGGCGAGTTTCGCAGGCATGGCATACAACGCTGGTGCGATTGCGGGCTACATTAGTCTGGGTTTCATGGCCGACGCGTTTGGGCGCAAGCGCATCACATTTCTGTTTTTCGGCATGGCGCTCGTGATGACGCCAGTTCTGTTTATGTGGACACACGACATCGTGCCGCTACTGATAGTGTCGGCGGCGACGGGATTTTTCAGTCTCGGTCAGTACACGTGGATGCCGACTTGGCTACCTGAACTGTTTCCCACACGCATACGAGGCACGGCTATCGCGTTTTGCTTTAACGTGCCGCGTCTGCTTGCGTGGTCCGGGCCGCTGGTCGCGGGTACGTTGATCTCGCGCTTCGATGGTTACGGTCACGCGGCTGTGACGGTCGGGTGCATTTACTTGCTCGGGCTGTCGCTGACACCGTTCTTGCCGGAAACCAATGGTAAGCGTTTGCCAGATGACGTGTAGTGCGCGTTTCGCATCACGTTGCGGGCGAGTGTCGCCTAAGCCGCTGTTTGCTGAGAAATGGCTGACATGCCGGATCCGGGCGAAGCAGGGCATCTATGGCTTCTCGGCATTCTACAGGTCCGGCGCGCTTGTCGATGTACATGCAGCGTTATCTCAAGTCAATTTTGCATCGCGCGCGCATTGAGCCGGACGCGCAATGCCCGACTCGGTTGTGGGTTGTCACCCGACCGGCGCATACATGATCATCGCTGACTGTCACGTATCGCGACCGACAAGCGGGCAACGCCGGTCAACCAAAGACGACGGTAGTCTTGCCGTTCAGGATGACCCGGTCTTCGAGCCAGGCCAGCAAGGCGCGGGCCAGCACCTGACGCTCGATATCCCGCCCCTTTCTTACCAGATCTTCCGGCGTATCCCGATGTGAAATGCGCAGTACGTCCTGTTCGATGATCGGACCTTCGTCTAGGTCGGCGGTCACAAAATGCGAGGTCGCACCAATGAGCTTCACGCCGCGTTCGTGCGCCTGATGATAGGGCCTTGCCCCCTTGAATCCAGGCAGGAACGAATGGTGAATGTTGATGCACCGGCCGCTTAGCTGCTCGGTGAAATTGTCCGACAAGATTTGCATATAGCGGGCCAGCACGACCAGATCGGTTTTTGTCTCGGCCACCAGTTGGAGGACTTGGGCTTCCTGCGCGGCCTTGGTGGCAGGCGTGATGGGCAGATAGTGAAATGGGATGCCGCTGAAATCGGCGCCCACGTATGTCTCGCGTGGGTAGTTCGAAACGATTGCCGATATTTCCATCGGCAACTCGCCGATTCGCCAGCGATAGACGAGATCGCGAAGGCAGTGATCTTGACGGGAGGCCATTAGCATCACGCGCGGTTTTGCGGACCGGTGCCGGATGTTCCACCACATGTCGAACTTCGACGCGACCGTCTCAAACCGGTCCTTGAGGGCCGAAAGATCGTCTTTCGGTCTGTCGCAGTCGGCTTGGAACTCAATCCGCATAAAGAACCGACCGCTACTGAGGTCGTCATACTGTTGGGCATCCACGATGGTGTACTTCTCGTCGCTCAGGAAAGCGCTTGTCGCGGCCACGATGCCGCGTCGATCCATACACGACAGCTTCATCAAAATCCTGCTTTCTTCCATACCTGTCTCCGAATATTCAGGAACGACGCTACACCCAATTGTGAGACTCGAATCCCCTTGCGAGACATCGCTATCCTTGCCACACCAAGTTCAGTTCTGCGTCGGGAGTTCGAAGTGTATACATTGAAATTCAATTCTCATAAGAAGTATTCGTGAAACAGCGGGTTAATACCTATAAATTGGGGAGTTATGCAAAAAAATGCCGAATTTCGCGTGTCAATATTGCAGAGCGTATCCCTTGCGTATACATTGGATGTGTGGGCGCCGCGGACGATGTGCAACTGCGGCAGCAGCTCTGTTGAAATCGAGGACGAAACCATCATGTCGGACGATAGTCAGACCCAGACCATCAAGGCGATCCTCGGGCTTCGGGGACTCGTCGTCGACGGTGAACTGAAGGCCGGCGAGCGAGTCTCGGAAGCCGTCATCGTCGAGCGTTTGGGCGTTTCGCGTACACCTGCGCGCATGGCGCTGGTCAGGATGCACGCCGAGGGCCTGCTCGAGCACATCAATGGGGCCTATGTCGTCGCATGCTTCACCGAGGCGGATGTGCATGACGCAATTCAGGTTCGGGGCACGCTCGAGGGTATGGCAGCCCGTTTTGCCGCAGAACGAGGTGTCAGCTCGTCCATGCTCGGCGCTTTCGATCGGTGTCTCGATAAACTGGACGAGGTATTGCGCGGCACGGATGAGTCGATTTTTGACGAGTACGCGGTCCTGAATGATCGTTTTCACGCTCTACTGATCGAAGCCGCAGGCAGCCGGATGCTGGAACGGTCGATCGACCAAATCACCAAGCTTCCCTTTGCCGCACCGAACGCGTTTGTGCATTCGGCTCATTCGGGCGATCCGCGCGGCCGCGAAATCCTGCTGCTTAGTCAGATGCAACACCGGCTCATCGTTGACTTGATCCGTCAGCGCCAGGGTACACGTGCCGAAGCGCTCGTCATCGAACATTCATTCTCTGCTACCAATTTCCTCAAGTTCGTGATGGAAGGTAACGCACAGTTTGGGGCGATCGCTGGTCTGAGCCTGATTCAACCCTCCGGGCGCCACTATGCTTCGCGGCACTGACAGACCGCGCTAGAAGGATGCATGGGAATGAGCGCTGAATTGCTTGATCAGCGTCGGCTGGTCGCTCGGTTGCACGACGAATTCAAGGACCAGCTAACGACGATGACGGGGGGGCGGCCGATCGCCAAGTCAATCGGTTATTCTAATCGGTGACAACGCGGCATCGAACAAGGTCAAGGCATGCGACGGTCGCGGTGCTGTTGTCAAACGCCATCGCATAAGCGCAAAGCAAGGAGGCCCATAGAACGGGAGCCATGTCGACAGATACCGCTGCTTTAGCTTTTTTAAATTGAGTAGTTATCCTAAGGAAAAATGATGCCATTGATTCAAGAGATGCGAAAGACGCCGCCCGGCTACTATGTTTCTCGTTTCGGGCTGGGCGAATACACGGACTGGATTGATGAAAGTCGATCTTGGAAGGAGAGCTGCTACATCGGGGACTGGTCTTTCTTGTGGCAACGTGTCTATCGTGGCCCTGACGTGCTGAAGCTAATTTCGGACTTTTCCGTGAACAGCTTCGCCAAGTTTGATCTTTTGCAGTCGAAGCACGTCACGCATTGCGACGACAAAGGTAAGGTCATCCATGAAGGCATCCTGAGTCGATTGGCGGACAACGAATACATGCTGTTCGGGCGAGGAGGTTTCTGGCTCGATTATCAGCTTCGCAAGGGTGGATATGACGTCGAATCGGTACCTTCGGACGGCTTCAATTTCCAGGTATCGGGACCGATGGCGATCCCGGTGATGGAGAAGCTCTGCGGTGCATCGGTGCGCGACATCAAGTTCATGCATTCGGGCAAGCTTTGGATCGCAGGCCATGAAGTGCTCGCTTTGCGGCAGGGTATGGCAGGTGAACTCGGTTTCGAATTGCAAGGAGGGGTCGAACACAGTCAGGACGTGTACAACGCTGTCTTCGAAGCTGGTCAGGAATTCGGCATGCGCCGGCTCGGCCATCGGGCTGCGATGATCAATCACCTTGAGGCCTGTTTTCCGACAATCGTCACTGATTACATGCCGGCGATCTTCTCCGACGACATGAAGGAATACTGCGATTACTTCACACAGGCACTCCCTTCGTTCGCCTCGACCTGGAATATCGCGGGTAGTTTCGAATCGAACGATATTGCCGATTGGTATCGCAGCCCGGTCGAGCTCGGCTGGGGACGTAACATCAAGTTCGATCATGACTTTTTGGGCAGCGATGCGCTGCGCGACGAGGTGGCGAATCCGCGGCGTGTGATTCGTACGCTTGTGTGGGATCCAGTCGACGTTGTCGAAGTCTATGCGTCGATGTTCCGCGAGGGGCAGCCCTATGACTACATGGAGATGCCGCGTAACAATCGTGGTTTCATGTATGCCGACCAGGTCAGGAGTGGCGGGGTTCTGGTCGGTGTTTCGACTTCGCGCGGCTACAGCTACTCGTTCCGTAAAATGCTGTCATTGTGCGTAATTGACGTTGAGCGCGCAGAGCCGGGCTCGCTTGTCACTGTGCTGTATGGCAATCCGGGAACACCTCAGATCGAAATCAAGGCGACGGTTGCATCCGCCCCGTTCAAGACTGACAACCGTCGCATTAACATTGCAGCATGAATGGGGCGGTTCTTTGGTAACTTTCATCTGGAATGCCGATATGGCGACGATTGATGTAGTGCATTTTTAGATGCACTTGATATATTGGCGTCTATTGGCATCCATCATCGCTGTCAAAATCATCAAACACGAAAGTATGCCGGGGTGCAATCTCGAAACGGCTGGTCAGGATCGTGGATTGATCGACCAGTAAAGAACGCGAACGGCGGCTGTCCAGTCGGTTTTTCTCGATTCAATCGCCGTTGCTCTGCGCAGTGCCCATTTGTCAGGTTGATGTGGGATGAGCGGACCTAGGAGGTTTATAAATTAAGATGGATAATTTGGTATTGATTGAGAATTAAAGATAGGTAAATTGGTTAGGCATGGTTTTCGAAATGAAGATCGGAAAATATTACGGATATTTCGCCTCGAAGCCATTTTAAAGCAGGATCGGTGTTGAATCTCTCGTGCCAATGCTGCTTAAGCGCGTATGGCTGGGTGTTAATCGGCGGTAAAACAATTCTCAGATTGCCGAATTGAACGAAATACTCGGCAACCACGGTCGGTACTGTTGCGATCATATCTGTCGCCGCAACGATCGCGGGAACACTCATGTAATGTGGAATGCTGAGCTGGACACGACGCTTAAGACCATTCTTCTTGAGCAGATTTTCAAACAACTCATGACTGCGACCTTCGGGTTCGACCACTGCGTGGGGAAGGTCGAGAAAGTCGGAAGATGGAATTCTATCTCCTGTCACTCGTGGATGATCCTTCCGAACCAAGCAGACGAATCGATGTTCAAACAATGTCTGCATGAAAAAGCCAGGCCGTTCGAGATCCGGAAAGAACCCGATTGCCATTTCGACTTCGCCGCCCTCCAAAATATATGGCAGTTCATCTACCGACAACGCTTTTGAGCGCAGATTGCAGTGTGGGGCTTTCTGCGACAGATGGGCCATCAGTTTCGGGAGAAAAACCATCTCGCCAATATCGGAAAGAGTGACAACGAAGTCTCGCCGGGCTGTCATCGGATCAAATGGCGCGGGAACGTGAACGGCACGATCGATCATGGACAACGCGTGTCGAGCGGTGGTTGCAACTTCGTCGCAACGGGGAGTGGGCAGCATGCCGGCCGTACCGCGGACGAACAATGGATCACCAAGGATACGGCGAAGGCGTCCCAATGCAAGACTGGCTGCCGGCTGGCTCAATTGTATTGCCTCGGCCGCCTTCGAGACGCTTCCGAGAGCGTGCACTTGCACCAGCAAGCGTAGCAACCGCAAGTCGATATCAGACTTCATAGTTTCCTCCATATTTATCTAGCAAATACGAAATATACTTTTATATTAATTGAAATTTATAGGATGGAGGTAGAAAATTATTCAACTAACCTTATCAATGTAAAGGAGACAAAGCGTGCGTCTGTATTGCGCTGAACATGGGCTCGGGCCGGCGCTCGGCCGAAAAAGGGAGGCGATATGAGAGGTCCTCTGCATCCTATCGATGGGGTCGTATACGCTTCTCGCGAACGCGCGGCTTATTACCTCGATGAGGGCGTCTGGGAGAAGCGCACGCTTGGGGACGCACTGCGCAACGTTGCAACTCAGGTGCCGCACCGGGCAGCATTTGTATGTGAAGGTCGACGGATAAGCTTCCGCGAACTCGATGCGAGAAGCGAGCTTGCGGCGGCGCGCTTGAGAGCATTGGGGCTGAAATTGCACGATCGTGCCATGTTTCAGATGGGTACGGCCATCGACACGGCGGTTGCGCTCTTCGCCTGCTTCAAGGCCGGAATCATACCAGTATGTAGTATTCCTCAATATCGGGAACTCGAGATCGGGAAGTTGGCGGAGCTTACGCGACCGAAGGCGTATTTCGTTCAGGCGGACGCAGGTGGCCGGTTCGACTTGTTGCCGTTTGTTGCCACAATGGCGCAACGCTATGAGATTCCACACGTCGTGGTTGCACGCGGCGACCCAACATTCGGCGGACATGCGCTGGACGTCTTGTGTGAAGGCACGCTGGAGGTGGAGCCTTTAGATACATCGAACGAGTTCAATTGCGAGGATGTGGTAGTTTTCCAGTTATCGGGAGGCTCCACGGGGGTTCCGAAGGTTATACCGCGATACCACGCCGAATATCAGGCACAAACTCGTTCATGGTGCGATCGTTATGGTATCGGCGACGGCAACGTCGGAATCTGGGCGCTTCCGATATTGCACAATGCGGGCATGATGTTCTCAATCGTGCGCACAGTTCTCTACCGAGCCACGACGGTGTTGTTGCCGCAATGGAATGTGACACGTTATTTCGAGGAAATCGAGAACGAACGCGTACAGCATGCTTTCACCATTGGGCCTCATGCGCCTGCGATCGCGGCATATCCGAACATTGCGCAACACGACTTGTCGTCCGTGCGTTGTCTCTTCACGCTGATGGGCGCCGAGCCGATCGAGCGGGCAATCGGTGTTACTTCGACAAATATGTTTGGCATAACTGAAGGGTTGGTTACGACAGGTAAGTCTGACTCGCCTGAAAAGGTGCGCCACAGAAGCGTGGGGGCGCTATGCTCGCCCTACGATGAAGTTCGGCTGCTTCACCCCGACACCAACGACGAGGTGCAGATTGGTGAGGTTGGTGAACTGTGTTTCCGGGGGCCGTCCTCATTGCGCGGATACTATGCGGCTCCGGATATCAATGCAGTGAGCTTTACTTCAGACGGCTTCTTTCGCTCCGGCGATCTCATGAAGGCAGAGGTAGTCGAAGGGGAGCTCATATTTCATTTTGAAGGCCGCATGCGGGACAATATCAACCGCGGCGGCGAAAAGTTCGGTACCGAGGATATCGAGCAGTTGCTCGGTTGTCATCCCGCCATTGCTGACGGAAAGGTAGTCGCTATGCCTGATCCAATCTATGGTGAAAAGGCTTGCGCATTCCTGATTGCACGCGAAGGCCATGCGCTTCCGACTGTGGAGGAACTGGGCGCGTACCTCATTGCTCAAGGATTGGCGAAGTTCAAGCTACCGGAGCGGATCGAAGCTTGTAACGCTTTTCCTACCACCCGCGTCGGAAAGCTCGATCGAGCAAATTTGCGCAGTCAGATTGCACAGAGGCTCGCAGAGGAGGCGACGTCGGGCGGTCGGGCGGCAGCTGTATGAATGCCCCGACGCCAACGACAATATGGATTTGCGCGCCGGTCATACGCGCTGGGACATGGAATTGGAGCATAAACGAATGCGCAGCTATCGATATCAACGCCGCCTGCATTGGAGCGAATGCGATCCGGCAGGCATCATCTTCTTTCCCCACTATGCTCGGTGGATGGTTGACGGACTGAACGAGATGCTGCTGTCGCTTGGCATTGATCCGAATGCGGCGCACAGCGAAACGGCTCGTGGTGGGCTTCCCGTTGTCCAGTTATCAATGCAATTCCATGATGCACCGGTTTTGAACGCTCACCTATGGCATGAAATTACCGTTGAGAAGATCGGTGGTAAGTCATTGAGCTTCGTTCATCGCTTTTTGCGCGGGGAGACGCTTCTGATGGAGGCACGCGAGACGCGAGTATGGGCGACGCACGTCATCGGCAATTCCGCTTCGATGCGCGCAGAGTCCGTGCCGAATGTGGTGCGTATATTGCTTGAAGGCGATGAAGCAAATTCCTTGGAGGTGCAAGAATGAAAATCAATATTCTCGGTGGCGGACCGGCCGGCCTGTATTCTGCGTATCTAATCAAGCGGCAGAACCCAGATGTTACGGTTCACGTATACGAGCAGAACGATGCGCACACGACCTTTGGTTTCGGTGTGGTATTTTCGGATCAGGCTCTGGATTTCCTGCGAGTGAATGATTACGAGACGTTGGCTCAGATCACGAGTGGTTTGGAGGCCTGGCGTGACATCGAATTAAGAATTCACGGTGAATCGATTCGAATCGATGGCGTTGGATTTACGGCTATCGCTCGCCTGAAGCTGCTTGGAATTTTGCGCCGGATAGCCGAGTCGACTGGCGTTGTTCTGACCAATCAGTGCATCGTCACCGATATTGCCGAGATTAGCGAGGCCGATCTTGTCGTTGGTGCAGATGGCGTCAATTCACTCGTTCGTCGCACTTATGAACGGGAGTTTGGCACCCGTATAGAGTATCTTGATAACCACTTCGCTTGGTTTGGTGCGAAGTGTACCTTTGAGCATCTCACGCAGACTTTCAAGAAATTGCCGAAGGGCAACTTTACTGCCCACCACTATCGGTACTCCGATTCGATGAGTACGTTCCTGGTGGAGGTCGACGCCGGGACCTTCAAGAACATCGGTTTTGCCAATATGAGCGAGGACGAGTCGCGTCATTTTTGTGAAAAGGTATTTGCTGACGAACTAAAGGGAGCATCGTTGGTCGCCAACCGGTCCATCTGGCGGCAGTTTCCCAAAATCAGCAACGAGCGCTCTTCGGTCGGTAACTGTGTGCTCGTGGGCGACGCGCTGCGCACAGCGCATTTCTCCATTGGTTCAGGTACACGACTGGCATTGGAGGACGCACAGACGTTGGCGCAATGCGTGGCTGAAAACCTTGAGAGTGTGCCCGATATCCTCAGCAGCTTCGAAGCCATGCGGCGTCCCGTTATGGAAAAAATCACCGTAGCTGCGAACCGTAGCGCAGATTGGTACGAGAACTTTGCAAGTCATATGGAACTTCCTGCCTGGGAATTCGCGATGAGATATATCAGTCGCTCGGGGCGCATTGATTCCGAACGGCTGCGCAATATGTCGCCGGATTTCGTGGCGGGTTACGAAGCGTGGAGGAAAGCCGGTGCTCCGGTATGACCTCGATTGAGACGCTGTTCCGTAGGGCACCGGTGCGCCGGTAATTTCCGATAAGGCGGGGGCGGTAGCAGGTGACCTGAATCGATGACAGGATGCTTCTGGATTTTTTCCTAGATGCGCGTCGCCTCATAAACGGGAACACGACATTGCTGTAATTATTCAAGGTTTCGGCTGGAGGTCGACATGAAAGTTTGCGAAAGCAATAAGAATAGGGTTACCCGAAATCGGGAGGAACTCGAAGCGTACTATCGGGAATTGGATAAGGATAATCTTGGCCCGTTGTGGGAGGTTCTCAAGGGGCTAGTTCCTCGCGAACCGAAGCCAAAAGCGGTTCCGTATGCCTGGAGTTATGAAAAAATTCGTCAGAAGTTGATAACCGCGTCAGAGTTGATATCGGCGGAAGATGCAGAGCGACGTGTTCTGGTTCTGCAAAATCCGGGATTGCCGGGCACGTCACAAATCACCGATACCCTATATGCAGGGTTGCAAATTCTGCTTCCTGGGGAAGTGGCTCCCGCACATAGGCATACCCAGGCTGCACTGCGCTTTGTGATCGAAGGAGGTGGCGCATATACGTCCGTCAATGGCGAGCGCACAATGATGCATCCTGGCGATTTCATCATCACGCCTGCTTGGACCTGGCACGACCACGGGAGTTCGGCTGATGGGCCCGTCGTATGGATGGACAGCCTTGACCTTCCGCTCGTTCGTTTCCTCGGGGCAGGTTTCAGGGAAGAACATGTCGAGAATGAGCAGCTAATTAGCAAGCCAATAGGTGATTCGGACGCGCGGTACGGCTCGGGGCTTCTGCCTGTTGACTGCGGGAAACATCACACATCGCCGATTTTTAACTATCCTTATTCCAGGACGCGGGAAGCCCTCTATCGGTTGACGCATGCGGGAGAACCTGACCCGTGTCATGGTTATGCACTCAAGTATGTGAACCCCACCAATGGTGATTGGGCTATTCCTACCATTGCAACGGGAATTCGGCTTGTACCCAAGGAGTATCGAACTAAGCCGTACAGATCCGTTGACGGTTCAGTATTGGTGTTGGTTGAGGGAAAGTTGAAGGTAGGCGTCGGCGACGAGATTTTCATTTTGAATAAGAATGACGTTTTTGCGATTCCATCGTGGACGTTCCGTCAATTCGAAGCAATCGAGGATTCTATTTTCTTCATTTGTTCGGACAGGCCTGTATATGAGAAGCTTGGCTTGCTTCGCGAAGAGCGTCGAGCATGATTTTTATCGAGTAAAACTTTTTTATTTAAATAATTCGAGCCATGAAAATCTGTAGATATGATTTTAACCGGGTAGGTGCGGTAGTAGGGGACGGTGTTTATGATATCACCGATCTGTTTGACCGTAACCTTTCCTGGCCGGTGCCGCAGGGAGACATCGTGATAGCGCAACTGAAGGGCGTTGTCGAGCGCGGAATTGATTTGAGGGGGCGGTCAAGGCGCTCTCTAGATTCCGTCCGCTTGGAAAGTCCCGTGGCGAACCCCGGAAAAATCGTCGGGGCGCCGGTTAACTATCACGCGCATATCGAAGAGGCCAACGCCGACAACGAGATCAACACGGGGAAGACATACACGACTCTGGAGGCCTACGGGGGTTTTTTAAAGGCAAACAGTTCGCTTATCGGTCCGGCAGACGAAGTGCAGTTGGCGTTCTCGGACCGGCGTACCGATCACGAAGTCGAGCTCGCCGTGGTAATTGGTAAGACTGCCAGATACGTTAAAGCGAATTCGGCTTTAGATTATGTTGCTGGTTATGCGATTGGCTTGGATATGTCCATTCGGGGACAGGAGACGCCTTGCTATCGTAAATCTGCGGATACTTATTCTGTACTTGGGCCGTGGCTGGTTCTGCCTGACGAAATTCCGGATCCCGATTCGCTCGAGATGAGCCTCCGGGTCAACGGCGAACTGCGCCAGCAGGCAAATACGAGGCTCCTGATTGTCGGTGTTCGTCGGCTGATCGAATATACAAGTGCGCTATACACGTTGAACCCGGGCGATATCATTATGACGGGTACGCCAGCAGGCGTTGGGCCGGTTGTAGCAGGGGACGTTATGGACGCCGAGATAGAAAAAATTGGCAGCCTGAGAATAAGGGTTGCGACACGCCACGGCAACGATTAAAGTATTCGGTTGTGCGTGTTGGGGGCGATGCCTTGTTGAGTTGGGATGCGGGCTGTCGAGTATACGAAGGGGAATTAATTGGAGCAGTTTCTGATTTAAGTTGATAGAATGGAGCCGTAGATATTTATTGTCTTCTATTTGCCAATTCTGGGTAATGGTAGATTGGTGGGCTAGTAAGGTTAATGATGGTTCGGAGGAACAATGTAGGTAATTTCGATGGCGGCGCTACTGTTTGCCGTCTTCCATGCGGCCTTTGCGTAGAATAGCATTACCCTGTACGGAGTCGTGGACACCGGGGTCTCCTACTACAACAACGCAACCTCGCGTGGCGGTTCGATCGTCGCGATGCCGCTTCTAACTTGGCGGGATCAGAATCGATGCCGCCGCAGCGAGTCCCTTGCAGCGAGATATTGTCTTTGCTGACGAAACATATCTCATCATGCCAACGCTTGCGTTTGATGCTCAGGCTACGCGCTATGTGCAGGGGATCCTGACGGCAAACCGATGTCAACTCGACGTTACTCGTTGTTCGCGCAAAATACTTTCTCTCGAAACGCACAACACTGCATTCGTCCGCTGGCTACATGTTTAACCGGCTCCCGCGCCGCCAATTCCGTTGCCGCCGGGGGGTGCCCCTATGTGTTTCGTCAAGCGTTAGGGGCTGACTTGGGTTGGTAAATGGTGCCGTCGCGCAGCATGGCGAACAGAACGTCGCAGCGTCGCCGTGCGAGCGCGATGAGCGCTTGGTTGTGGCGCTTGCCTTGCTGGATCTTGCGCGAGTAATAGGCGCGCGAGACTGGGTCTCGTAAGGCAGCGAAGGCGGAGAGGAACAAGGCGCGCTTGAGCACCTTGTTGCCACCTCTGGATGGGTGCTCACCACGGATCGATGAGCCTGAGCGCCGGGTGACCGGCGCGAGGCCTGCGTAGGCCGCCAGATGAGCAGCCGAGGCGAAGGCTTTATGGGCAACCTCGGTCAGGAGTCTGGCGGCGGTCCTGACGCCGACTCCCGGCATGCTGGTCAGGACCGGCCAAAGAGGGTGAGCAAGCACCAGTCGCTCCACTTCGGCAGCGACCTCGTCGCGTTGCTTACGCAAGGCCGCAAGCTGCTGGGCCTTGTACTGGCTGGTGTGGGCGCTAGCTATATCGTTCCAGGGTACGGCTGGCGTGGTGCCTTGGCTTTCGGAGGTGTTGTTCCGCTAGTCATTTTCCCGCTTATAGCTATTTGGATGCCTGAATCCGTGCGGTTTCTAGCTAGTTGCTCTGATGGTCTTGCCGCTCTTCGGGTAATTATGAGAAAGATTACAGGGCGCGATGAATGGGATGAAGTTACGTTTGTGGTCGATTATTCGGTCGAAAATTTCCGCTCACCGATGACTCATCTGTTTGCGACCGGATATAGTCGAAAGACTTTTCTTTCGTGGATATCGTGCTTTGGTTCGCTATTTGCACTCTATTTGATGACAAAATGGCTTCCGACTATTCTGAAGGATGAGGGGTACACGATCGTGCAGGCCGCGCAAATTAGTGCAATGTTGCCAGTGGGGGGTATTTGGTTCTATCCTCCTCGCGCTACTGATGGACCGTATGCACCGGTTAAGGTACTGGTCGTGTCTTACGCTGGCACAGCACTATGTTTCGTATTAATTGGCTATGTCATGTCTAATGCCGAGTGGCTTGCAACTGCTATCTTCCTCGCAGGATTTGGAGCAATCGGTGGACAAAACGGTTTAAATTTGATTGCCGCGGCGATTTATCCCACTGCGTCCGGCGCGACAGGCGTGGCCTGGTCGCCGCTTGCAGTAGGCCGCGCCGGAGCAATCGCAGGATCGATGACCGGTGGATGGTTGATGCTAATGGCGGGTGATCCTCGCGATCTGTTCGTGCGGTTATCTATCCCGATTGTCACGTGTACTATCGCGCTCATCTCAATGCTATCGTCCACGACTCCGCAGGATGAACGGAAAAATGGAGCGATGAACATGAACTTGTAGGGCATCGACGCGTTTGTAGCAAATCGGGTCAATGTCCGACGTTCATCAGGGTTTGCGCGATGCAACCGTGCCCCAATGTTGAGAGCACCGTTTTCGTCGATAGCCTGAGATCGAGACGTTCTTGGGAGTTTGTGCGCGGCATGACTGGCGTCGCAAAGCTTACTTGTCTGTTCGAAGCCGGCTCTGCTCGTCTGCCGGCTGCATGGATCAAAGCTTGCGTTCCACGGCCGCGGCAGCCTGAGCCAACGCATGGCGCACGCGCAAATCCATTTCGGAGTTGTAGCGCGCTGCCGGCATCGCCACGTTGAGCGCACCGATCACCTGCTTGCCGGCGTGCACGACTATCGCCATGCCGACGATGCCTGTACTGTACTCCTGCATTGAATAGGCGAGGCCAGCTTCGCGGATTTTCTTCATCTCGCGGGTCAGTGCGGCGCTAGTCGTCAGCGTTGTTTCGGTGTAGCGGCGCAGCGTTGTGCGTTGCAAATAGGCTTTCAACTCTTCAGTGGACCACTGTGCCATGAGCGCCTTGCCGGCTGAAACGCAGTAGAGCGGGGCGCGGTCCCCTTCGCGCAGGATATACGCCAGTGCCTGCGAACTGCTTTCGGTGCGCATGACCTCGGCCTCATCGCCGAGTAATTCATAGTAGCCGCACGTCTCGTTGAGCTGCATCGCAAGCTCCTTGAGGATTGGCTGGACCACCAGTGCGTGTGAGGCGGGGCGGGATTGTTTGCCGGCAAGCTTGCTGATCATCGGCCCTAGCTGGTAGCCGCCACGCGCGCCATTCTGTTGGAGGTAACCTCGCTCGGTTAGCGTGCCGAGCAGGTTGAACAGGCTGCTTTTGGGGACGCCAAGGCCGGTAGCGATGTCCGCAAACGTCGGAGGACTGGCTGAGTCGGCCACGAATTCCAGGATGTCTGCGAATCGGGCAGCTGACTTGACATTGAAAGTTGGCGTGTGTGGCGTGCTCATTCGACCGTGCGGGATATCAGGCGTTTCTGTATTGGGAGCGATTAGAAGATTCCAGCGCGCGGTACTCGCGAGACACTCGCCGTGAAACATGGCGAGCCGCCTGACTGTGTGCTGGTTGATAGGCGGCATCTTCTAATCCTTTGCGATATTACGCAAGGTCAGTGACAGCGGTTTGCCGGCCTTGCCGTATCCTGCGGAGCAAATCTTCGGCAAGTAGGTGTCGGCTGCTGCAAGACGATCCCAAGCTTGCCGGCCATGCCGGCATGATCCGGGCATAGACCCCATGGCATCCCGATTCTCGCTTCGGACAATATGGTTTGGATAAGGGCGGATGCGGGGCGTCGAAGCTGCTGTACTCGAGTCGATCGCTCGGCATGCCGGACAACGCACCGGAGCCTCATCATACACGGCCGACCCCACGAGTCGCTGCATGATGAAACGCTGTCACAGGGTTGAATCATTTTACCGCCTTGCTGCTGCAAGCACCAATCTGAATTGCTCACGCGATACGGAATTTCGCAACTTAGGGCTTTCCCCTCGCGCATCTCAATTGACCATTCATGTACTTTTGTTCATCATTGAGAACAGTTCAGATATAGGAACTCAATGAGTCGCCGATCAAGCGGACGTGGATTTCGGCAGTCGCCACCGGTTTGTCTTGCGGCATTGTCTTCAACCCCAGGTTAGACCCGGGAATCGATCCTCATCTTCATGGCTACCCACGACCCTTTGCATCTCTATATCGATGGTGAATGGATCACGCGCGGCAATCGTGATGTGTATCCAGTCATCAACCCGGCAACGCAGGAAACGATCGGTGAGGTTCCAATAGCGACGACCGACGACCTGGACAGAGCACTGGAATCGTCGGAACGAGCATTTCGTACATGGAAGTGCTCGCCAGCGCACGAGCGAGCTCGGATCCTCAGTACTGCGGCCAGGCTACTTCGCGAGCGAGCCGAGCCGATCGCGCGGCTGCTTGTCCTGGAACAGGGGAAGCCTCATGGAGAAGCGCTGTGGGAGCTTGGTTTCGCGGCGGACCTGTTCGACTGGTATGCCGGCGAAGCCGTGCGGTCGTATGGACGGGTCCTGCCGCGGCGCGTGCGTGGTGGGCGCTCATACGTTTTGCGCGAGCCGGTCGGGCCCGTTGCCGGTTTTTCCCCGTGGAACGTGCCTGTGGTTCTTGGCGGCAGCAAAATCGCCGCGAGTCTTGCGACCGGTTGCACCATCATCATCAAACCTGCCGAGGAGACCCCTTCAGCGATCTTGCAGTTGGCCCGTGTGCTCGAAGAGGCCGGCTTGCCCCGGGGCGTCCTCAACATGGTCTTCGGCACCCCGTCGGACGTGTCGAGTCATCTGATCGCTTCCCCCATCATCCGCAAGGTCTCGTTCACCGGCTCGACACCGGTGGGACGGCATCTGGCAACACTCGCCGCCCCCGGTCTGAAGCGCGTAACCCTCGAACTCGGCGGGCACGCTCCTGTCATCATCTTTCCTGACGCGGACATCGAAGCCGCAGCAGCCCTTACGGCCGGCTTCAAGTTCTTCAATGCCGGACAGGTGTGTTTCACGCCGACTCGCTTTTTTGTCCACGAGTCGGTGCACGACCGGTTTGTCGCCGCGTTTTCCCGGCACGTCGAAGCGCTGCGCGTCGGCTCAGGGCTGGACGAAGCGACGAATATGGGGCCGCTTGCCAATGCCCGTCGGCTCACCGCGATGGAATCGCTGACCGAAGATGCGGTCGCGGCCGGCGCGACCCTCGTGAGCGGTGGGCATCGGCTCGGAGACAAAGGATACTTCTTTGAACCCACGTTGTTGGCTGACGTTCCACTATCGGCACGCGTGATGCGCGAAGAGCCCTTTGGCCCGATTGCCATGACGTCGCGTTTTTCGACATTCGACGAGGCGGTGGAGCGTGCCAACTCGTTGCCTTATGGTCTCTCTGCGTTCGCGTTCACGCGCTCGGCAGAGACCGCAAACTCCATCGCGGATGCGCTTGAGTGCGGGCTTGTCGGAATCAATAACTGTGTGGTGGCAAGCGTCGATGCACCGTTCGGCGGAGTCAAGGATAGCGGCTACGGGAGTGATTTTGGCGCCGAGGGCCTGGATGCGTTTTTGACCACGAAATACGTACACCAGACGCCGTGATTCCATGCCGGACCTGATGATGAACACTGACTGACTAGATGGAGGGCGAAATGACAACGGTCCGTGAAGCGACGTATTCGGTTCTTCGGAAGCTGGGCATAACGAAAATCTTCGGAAACCCTGGTTCCACAGAACTGGCGATGTTCCGGGATTTTCCGAAAGACTTCGACTATATCCTCGGGCTGCAAGAGACCAGCGTGGTGAGCATGGCGGACGGGTATGCACTTGCTACTCGCAACGCTGCGCTCGTCAATCTGCACTCCGCGGCTGGCCTTGGGCATGCGATGGGGGCGGTTTTCACAGCGTTTCGCAACCAGGCGCCAATTGTGATCATCGCAGGGCAGCAGGCCAGGTCGATGCTGCCCTTCGAGCCTTACCTTTCGTCGGAAAGAGCGACCGAATTGCCCAGGCCGTACGTCAAATGGAGCATTGAACCGGCGCGAGCCGAAGACGTGCCGGCCGCCATCGCGCGGGCCTACTACGTAGCAATGCAAGAGCCGCGTGGTCCGACCTTCGTTTCCGTGCCGGTAGATGACTGGGACTGTGCGTGTGAAAGCGTGGACGCCCGCATCGTGAGTCAGCGGGTACTACCCGACCCGGTGCTTGTCGGTGAGGCCGCGGAGGCGATGGCACAAGCTCGTAAGCCGGTGATTATCGTTGGACAGGAATTGGCTCAGGCCGGTGTTTGGGAGGATCTCGTCTCACTTGCCGAGCGCCATCAGGCTCCGGTCTACTCAGCTCCTCACGCAAGCAGGAACTGCTTTCCGGAAGATCATCCCCTGTTCGCGGGATTTCTGCTATGGCACCGCCAGGCCATCGTCGAAGCGCTTGCCGGCCATGACCTGATCCTTGTGCTCGGGGCCCCGGTCTTCACCTATCATGTCGAAGGCAGCGGACCATTCGTTCCGGACGGAGCGCGGCTCATTCAGATCGTCAGCGATCCTTCGACGGCCACATGGACGCCAGTTGGGACGTCCATCGTGGGCAACCTTCGCCATGCCGTCCAAGCACTATGCACGGGTCCAGCCCCGTCTCCGCGGTCGGCACCTCCACCGATGATCCGGGAATTCGAGCTTTCGTCCGGTGAGCTGACCGATGCGTTCCTAATGCAACGGATCGAACGTCATCGCCCGCCGACCAGCATTATCATCAATGAGGCACCGACAAGCCTCGATGCAATGCGTGCATTCATACCGATGACCAAGCCGGATACATATTTCACCTTCGCGAGCGGATCGCTCGGTTATGGTATGCCAGCAGCGGTCGGCATTGCCATGGGTGTGCCGGATCGAAAGGTCATTGCCATTATTGGTGACGGGTCGAGCAATTATGCGATCCAGGCGTTGTGGACCGCAGCGCAGCGCGGGGTTCCTGTGGCATTTATCGTACTCAACAACCACGGCTATGCAGCCCTCGTCGGGCTGGCTCAGCGTATGGGCATCGCCAAGGATGACGTCGTTGGAGCGGAAGTCACAGGCATCGATTTTTGTCACCTGGCTCGAGGGTATGGCGTTCCAGCCTGTCGCGTCGAGAAGGCGAATGCCCTTGACGAGGCGCTGCAGACGGCATTCGCGGCCGCAGGGCCTGTTCTCGTCGAAGTGATTGTCAACTAAACACGGGTCACTCTCGAAGGGCTCCGCGGTTGCTTTCGATCGTGCGGAAATTGGCAGTCCTGGCGGGTGGGGCATTCTATCGCCGGGTTGCCCGCATTACCGTTTCGTTTGGACCGACTCTCGGGTGAGGTCGAAACCCCGCGAGTCGGTGCACGGACGGGGCCCTTTACCAAGGATGCAGCTCTTCGGAGGCGGTTGAATCAAGTCGGGACACAGCGCTTGTGGTGGTTTTGTATCAGGGGGCAAGTCGGGCCTTTTCAATCCCTTTTCCCAAAAGCGGTTTCAGCAAGTACACGATGGCTTCATCGATGTTCCGAGGTTCTCGTATGTCGAAGCGGGACACGCGGACGATTTCTTCAGTCGCCGCGAACAATGTCACGGCGGCCGATACAAGGGAAAAGTAGGCCGTCGCCGGACTGACTCCGTCCAGCACACCCTCATCCTTTAATGACTCGAACAACGGCTTCATCCGGATCCAGATCGGTTCCGCACAGGTCGCGACGACCCAGTCGTGGCGTGGTGACTGCATGGAGAATTCTTGCATGATGAGCCTCGCGAGCCGCCGTTCGTTCGCCAAGTGTTCGAGCAGCCGAGGCAGGATGATGGCAGCTCTCGACCGTGCAGTGCGTTTCGTTGACGCAACGGAGAAGGCTTCGTCAAGATTGCGCTCGAACTCGGCCTGCTTTTCGGCGACCAGTTCGCGCCACAACGCCTCCTTGCTCGAATAGTAGTAGGTAAGGTGCCCTAACTCCATGCTTACGGCTGTCGCAATCTGTCGCGTGCTGACTGCTTCAAATCCATAGGTGGAGAACAGGTCGAGTGCGGCCGCGCGAATGCGCGCCCGATTAGCGTCCGCACTGCTGACAGTGGAATCTTTTCTTTTCGTAGCCATGCGGAAATTTTACCGCGGAAAGCTCGCGCCGAGCACGAAGCCCCTGCGGGAAAGTCCTAACGTCTTTGTCAATTGACAAAGATTGTCGCGTCACCTACTTTGTCACTTGACAAAGATCGTGAACTGTCGCGTATCCCTTCTACAACACAACTACAGGAGACTCATGATGTATCCGCTTACGGAAGCGCAGCCTTTTCCTCGCCGTCAGTGGTGGATGGTCGCGTACAGCAGCGAGATTGGGCGCGAGGCGCTCGGGAAAACTATCCTCGACGAGCGTGTCGTTCTTTATCGCAAGGAGAACGGCGAAGCCGTGGCAGTGTCCGGTATCTGTCCGCACCGGATGTATCCATTGGAGCACGGCTGTCTGATTGGCGATTCGATTCAATGCGGGTATCACGGCATCACGTACAGCCCGAATGGCCAATGTGTGTCAGTACCGTCCCAGTCCGGCGCAGCCCCGGTCGCATTGCGAAGCTATCCGGTCGTGGAACGAGGCGGCACAATCTGGATGTGGACGGGAGAGCCGGAACTGGCCGATTCCGCACTGATGCCCGATCTCGCGGCGATCGGTTTGGACGCGCCGGGTTGGGTGGCCGAGCAAACACGATACATCCATTTGCCCGCCCGCTTTACGCTGCTCATCGATAATCTGCTCGATCTCACACACATCTCGTTCGTTCATGCTGACACGATTCCTGCGGCAGACGCTGTAGCAAGTATTCCGGCGGAGGCCGTCAGTGGCGAAAAGACGTTCAACTTGCGTCGGATCGCGCGCCACATCCCGAGCAACCCGCTCTTGAAGATGTTCTTTCCCGATTACGACGGTGCCGTCGATGAGGATTTCGACGCCGAGTATTTCGGACCATGTCTCGTTCGCACCGGGGGTGGCTTCTATGCCACAGGTACAGGTCGTAGCTTGGGTTCGATGAACTTCGTTCACCTGATGACACCCGAGACGGCGCACTCGACCCATTATCACGTCATTATTTCGCGTAACTTCCGAACCGACGACAGCGTCATTGCGAAGTGGTGTTTTAATTCCAGCAACGAGATCGGTCCTCAGGATCAGGCGGCGCTCACCAGGATCGAGCAGATGCTGCAGTCTGGTCTGGCGCTGCCTCAGGAAGTATCAGTGCGTGCGGACGTGGGTTCAATTCAGGTCCGTAAGCGTCTTTCCGCACAGATTCGTTCGGAAAGCACCGCGATTGACGCGGTCGCGTGATTGCCCCCAACCGATATAGAGGTCAAATATGGCAGCAAGTGATCAAGCGAGCGCCGTAGTCTTTACAGGCGTACGGATATTCGACGGAACGGGAAGCGAACCGTTTCCGGGCGAGGTTAGGATCGACGGAGAGCGCATTACGCAGGTCGCACGGGCCGCCGAGCGTGTTCCGCGTGACGGGGCACGCATCGTCGAGAGCCCGGGTTGTGTGCTGATGCCGGGTTTGGTGGAGGCGCACGCGCATCTGACCTGGCCGACGAGTGTCGAGCGATTGGTGCCCGGGATGTTCTTGCCGCTCGAGGACCTCACACTCAACGCGGCTCGCAACGCGCGTATCCTGCTCGACCATGGCTTTACCAGTGCCTATTCGGCGGGAGCGCTTGCGCCCGGTGTGGAGGTCGCACTCGCGAAGCATCTCGACGAAAACGCGTTTCCGGGGCCGCGCCTGATTCCCTCGACGATTGAGCGCGAGCCGCCCGGTGCCACTGATGGTTTTCTTGCGACGGGCGCCGTCGAAGAACACGAATCAGGCCCGGAGGGTGTGCGTGCATTCGTCCGGGCGGCGGCCCAGTCCGGCGTCAAAGCTGTGAAGTTTCTCCTGAATGGAGAGAATGCCTTATCACCCGGCACGTCGCAGAAGCTCACGTATTCGGAAGAGGAAGTACGAGCAGCGGGCGAACAGGCACGGGAAAGCAACGTATGGCTGTCGGCTCATGCCCAAGCGAAGGACGCGATCAAATTCGCTATCAAGCACGGATTCCGGGTTCTGTATCACTGCACCTACGCAGATGCCGAGGCAATGGATATGCTCGAGGCGGCACGAGACCGCATTTACGTCGCACCGTCGATCGGGATCATGCAGGCGATCCTTGACACAGAGTTGCCGCCTTTCATGGACTCCGAGTATCAGAAGGGCAATGCCAAGGAACAACTGGATCTGCTGAGTGTTCTTATCCCCCAGTTGCACAAACGGGGCGTAAAGATTTTGCCTGGCGGGGACTACGGTTTTCCGTTCAATCCGAACGGCCGCAATGCATGGGATCTTGAGCTGTGGGTTCGCTATTTTGGTTTCTCGCCTTTGGAAGTTTTGCGTGCGGCAACCGAACTCGGCGGCGAGATCATGGGCCTGGCGGGTGAACTCGGGTTGATCAAGCCGGGCTATTTGGCTGATCTGCTTCTTGTGGATGGCGATCCGGCGTGCGACGTGCGAATCCTGCAGGACAAGGCTCGCCTCAGAGGCATCATGAAGGCTGGCGCATTCCACAAGGATCCGGTATGAATCTGGCGCCTGCATTCGCGCTTCGTCTACGCGAGCTCGGTACCGGGTTCAACCTTCAGCAGGTTCGTGAAGTGTATGAGCCGTTGCTGGCGACGCAGCCCACGGACGGTGTTCGCGTTCATTACGACCTGCGTTATGGGTCCGACGAGCGGCACGTTCTCGATGTGTACGAGCCGGTCGAAGGAGACGGTGAAGTCCGGCCCATACTGGTCTATTTTCACGGCGGTGGTTTTATCCGGGGAGACAAGCGTGATCGCGCCAACGTTGGTTGGTACTTCGCCAGACACAACGTCGTGACCGTCCTGTGCAATTACCGTCTTGCACCAGTGTCCCAATGGCCGGCTGGGCCGGAAGATGTGGTTCGAGTCGCGCAGTGGGTGGCACGGCATTGTGGAGTTTACGGCGGAAGGTCCGATTGTCTCGTGCTTGCGGGTGAATCCGCCGGCGCCGCACATGTTGCTGCTGCCACTTTAATCGCGCGCTATCGCCAGTCGTTACCGGTCGGCTTCCGCGGTGCCGCATTGCTTTCCGGGCCATACAACGCACACCTTGAAGGGCTGGCGAGCATGCAGTTCGGAGCACCCACGCCGGACCCGAGAAACGAAGCGTACTTCGGCTCGGATCGAGCGCTATGGCAGGCTGCCAGTACGGTGGAGTTGATCGATACGGAGCCTTGTCCGTTGTTGATCAGTTTTGCGGAGCGGGATTTGGTCCAGATGCAGGTTCAGGCAGGCGAGCTGTTCGCGCGTTTGGTGACAAAGCATGCTTATAGTCCACGGCTGCATGTCATTCCCGATCACAACCATTTTTCCCAGTCTTTCAGTTTCAACACTGGGGATGAGAGTGTTAGCGGTATGTTGCGCGATTTCATTGCCGGGTTGAAATTTGCGAAATCGTAGTGCGAGCCGGATTGGCATGCACGACGAAGCCACAAAATTGTAAGACGGGAAGCCACGAGACGCGTGGACCGCTATTGTTTACGGACTATCTGGACGTTCGAGGGGCTTGCCGCAAGAACCTGGGCTATCGATGCCGCGTCTTGTGTCGCGGCGGTGATCTTTTATCGAGCGCGACAGTTCAATGCAGGATAGGGAAAATACCCGAGACTTTGACGATTGACAAATTTTCTCGAAGTTTGAAAATTGACAAAACGTGTGCTCAGGATAACGAATCATGAGGCCGCGGAAACCATCGGTTTTTGTTCAGGAAACACAGCGAAATGCTAGTGCAAACGGTGTTGCCAGAGACGTCGGGTTCGACGCAGGTTCTTCGGGTGAAGGTTGCGAGCAGGCGTAGGGAGGCGATCAATATCGACAGCTTTGAACTTACGTCACTGGATGGGTCGGCATTGCCGCCATTTTCGGCGGGCTCGCACATTGATGTACGTGTGAGCGATGGGCTCGTGCGCCAGTACTCGCTTTGTAACGCTCCTTCGGAGAGGCACCGCTATCTAATCGCCGTGCTTAAGGAAGAGAACTCACGCGGCGGTTCACGGGCGATGCATGAAGCCATTCATATTGGCGATGAGATCACGATCAGCCGACCAAGGAATCACTTTGAGTTGTCAGCCAGCGGGCTGCCGACCCTCTTGTTCGCAGGTGGAATCGGAGTGACCCCAATCCTTGCGATGGCCGAGCGGCTATACGCGGCCGGAGCTGATTTTCAAATGTACTACTGTGCGCGCTCCCAGGAGCGCATGGCCTTTTACGATCGGATCAGCGAGTCCGGCTTTGCATCGCGAGTCCTGTTTCATTTCGATGATGGTGCGCGGACGCAGAAGCTTGACATTGCTGCGGTGCTGGACCGCATTGGCGCGCAGCAAGAGCTTTACGTGTGTGGCCCTGGGGGATTCATGGACGCCGTGCTTGGACAGGCGCGTGCGCGGGCGTGGCCTGAAGATCGCCTGCATTACGAGTTCTTCTCGGCCAAGCCATGCAATACGGACGGCGATCGGGCATTCGAGGTACATCTGGCGCGCTCGGGGCGGCTCGTCGTTGTGGGGCGAGATCAGACGGTTGCACAGGCGCTCGCTGATGCCGGTGTGCGAATTCCATTGTCGTGCGAGCAAGGGGTATGCGGGACGTGCGTGACTCGGGTGCTGGAGGGAATTCCAGCGCATAAGGATGTATATCTTACGCCGGAGGAGCAGGCCGTCAATGACCGGTTTACACCTTGCTGCTCTCGCGCAAACACTGCAAGGCTCGTGCTGGATCTTTAAGCGCTGGTGAATATCAGGAGACAGGGAAATGGCTGGTAACAGAGGCGTAGCTTATGTGGGGCAGGGGACCGTGGAGGTCAGAGGAATCGACTACCCAAAGCTCGAAGACCCGCGCGGAAGGCGTATCGATCACGGTGTGATCCTGCGCGTCGTGTCGACGAACATCTGTGGATCCGATCAACACATGGTTCGCGGGCGCACGACAGCGCCGGAGGGATTGATTCTGGGCCACGAGATTACAGGGGAGGTGGTTGAACTAGGCCGGGACGTCGAAACGCTGCACAACGGTGATTTGGTCTCGGTACCGTTCAATGTTGCGTGTGGTCGCTGCCGGACGTGCAAGGAGCAACACACCGGTGTCTGCCTGACCGTCAACCCGGCGCGTGCGGGCGGCGCATACGGCTACGTTGACATGGGGGGCTGGATGGGGGGGCAGGCCGAATACGTAATGGTGCCCTACGCGGACTTCAATCTGCTTCGCTTCCCGGATAAGGCACAGGCAATGGAGAGGATTCGCGATCTGACGTGTTTGTCCGACATTCTGCCGACCGGGTATCACGGTGCGGTAACTGCGGGCGTGGGGCCCGGCAGTACCGTGTATGTAGCAGGCGCGGGCCCGGTGGGACTCGCTGCGGCAGCGTCGGCGCGTTTGCTTGGGGCGGCCTGCGTGATCGTTGGCGATGTGAATCGGGGGCGGCTCGTGCATCCGAAGGCGCTGGGTTACGAGGTGATAGATTTGTCGCAGGATGCAAGCTTGGCTGAGCAGGTTGAACAGATTCTCGGTGTGCCTGAGGTTGACTGTGCGATCGACGCGGTGGGTTTCGAAGCGCGCGGCCATGGCCACGATGGAGTGCAGCACGAGGCACCGGCGACGGTACTGAACTCGCTGATGGAGGTTACGCGTGCGGCAGGCCGGATTGGTATTCCGGGTCTGTACGTGACGGAAGACCCGGGCGGTGTCGACGGTGCGGCAAGGAATGGTTCGTTGAGTATTCGTCTTGGCTTGGGTTGGGCGAAATCACACAGCTTCTTCACCGGGCAGACGCCGGTGATGAAGTACAACCGAGCACTGATGCAAGCGATCCTGTGGGACCGCATCCGGATCGCGGAAACGGTGGGGGTTCAGGTGATCAGCTTGGACGAGGCGCCCGCTGCTTATGCGGCCTTCGATGCAGGGGCGCCGAAGAAGTTCGTGATCGATCCGCACGGTCTGGTACCCAAGGCGGCATAGCTCGGCGCGGGCCGCTCGAAGCCGGGCGATTGAGACAGCCCGGAGTAGAGTGTTGCCGTGTTTCCCATACGGCGACTTGCCTGACGCGCGAATCCCCGATAATGGGCGACCCCAAGATCGGAATACGGGAGGAGACACATGTCACACTATATAAGTAATACTAAGTTAATTGTCGGGATCAAAAAAGGAAAGAAGCAGATCGTTCGACGAACCATCGCGAGTGTCTTGGTGTCGAGCGCGATCACTGTTTCCCAAAATGCGCATGCGTTCGCGTTTACTTTCGACAATCCTGACCTGACGGGTGATTTCAATACGACGCTTTCGTATACAGGCGCTTATCGTCTTCGCCCGGCGGGTCAGAATCTGCTTTTCGGGCCAACCAATCCCGCGGCCATTAATCAAGATGACGGAAACAATGCGTTTCGGCACCGTGGGATTGTCGAGAATCGCTTTGCGATCTTCTCGGAAATGGATATGAAGTATATGGAATATGGCTTCCGGATCTCTGGAGAAGCGTATTACGACACGATGTATAACAGGCACAACGCCAACAATTCGGCATTCACGTCGAACAATCTCTCCGTATCGTACAACCAGTTTACCGATGCCACCACGACGGTGAAGGGCAAGCAGGCACAGCTTCTCGATGCGTTTGTCTATGGTAGCCGACGCGTGGGCAACATTCCGATTTCAGTTCGTATCGGACAGTTGGCCCAGGAGTGGGGCGAGACGCTCTTCTTCGGCGCCAACGGCATTGCGGGAGGCATGGTGCCAGTCGACGTCGACAAATTGTTCTCGGATCCCAGCGCAGAATTCAAGCAGATCGTCATGCCGGTACCGCAGGCCACGATCTCGGCACAGCTGCCGTATCACATTACGCTTGGCGCGTATTATCAGTTTAGATGGCGTTCCGATCAGTTGCCTCCTGCCGGAAGCTATTTCTCGTCTTCCGACATTTTGGGCCAAGGGGCAGAAAGCTTCTATCTTCCCATTCCAGGTTTTCCGTCACATCTCGTTCGAGCGAACGATCAGGCAGGGAAGGACACAGGCCAGTTTGGATTTCAGCTACGATTTTCGCCGACCGGATGGAATACTGACTTCGGTCTCTACTGGATTAGATTTAATGCTAAGGATCCCGAGATATATGCGAATCCGGAAATGGGAAACTACCGTCTGGTCTATGGGAATGGTGTGCGATCGTTCGGTGCGAGCTTCTCAACCACTTTAGGTGATGCGAACGTGGCTGGCGAAGTGTCGATTCGCGAAAACATGCCATTGATGAGCGATGTTGTCCTCGATTTCAGCGGGAGGGGGAACAATACCGGAAACGTGCTTTTTGCCACCGGAAAGACTGCACATGCCAACCTGTCGATGCTGTATTCCGTCCCGCCAACGCCTTTTTGGCGCGACGCCGTGCTGATGGCGGAGGTCGGATGGAACAGACGCCTGTCGATCGATGCGAATGCGCAGACCCTCGATCCCAACGCGACACGCGATGCGATCGGCGTGCAATTCGTGTTTTCGCCGAACTACTATCAAGTGCTCCCCGGTCTCGATATCAGCGTGCCGATCGGTCTCGGCTACAACCCGGTCGGTAAGTCGTCGGTTGTTGGGTTCAACGGCGGCGGCTATCACACTGGGGTATTTACGCTTGGCGTGAAGGGCGCGTACGAGCGGGTCTGGAACGTCGCCTTGCGCTATACCAGGTACCTGGGTGCCGGCCAGAATTTTTTGGATTCGGCTGGTCACTATACGTACGGGCAATCTCTTGCCGATCGGGACTTCGTATCGCTGACGCTTTCCCGCAGTTTCTAAACACGTCGACTCAATCAAAAATACCAGGAGACAAACCATGACTCTACTGAACGTTCACAAGCCACGCTTTATCGTTGTTACCGCACTCTCGGTTTCTGCAGCATCGATGCTGACACTGAACATGGGCGCGTATGCGGCAGTGGGTGCCGAGGAAGCCGGAAAACTCAAGGCGACGCTTACGCCAATGGGGGCGGAGCGGGAAGGGAGCAAGGATGGTGCGATTCCCGCATGGACCGGAGAGATCATCAAGGGAGGGGACACGTCAGGTGGCAAGCGTTCGGATCCGTTTGCAAACGAAAAGCCGTTGTATTCGATTACCCCACAGACTATGGCGCAGTACTCGGACAAGCTGACCGACGGGCAGCAGGCGCTGCTGAAAAAATACCCGGACTACCGCATCGATGTATATCCGACGCATCGCACGGGCGTCGCTCCGCAGTGGGTTTACGATGCGACCTTCCGAAATGCGACCAGTGCGAAGCTTGAAGCGGGCAATCTGAAAGTTGCCGGGGCCTACGGAGGAATCCCGTTTCCCATTCCGAAGAGCGGCGATGAGGCGATATGGAATCACCTGCTGCGTTGGTCGCCGGGGGGCGACGTGTCAGGTGTCAGCCACTATCAAGTAACGGCGGACGGCGGCAAGGTGTTGCTCAGTTCGGGGAAGCTGTATGAGCAACGTCCCTATTACGTGAAGGACGGAGCGGACAAATTCGAGGGCTATTACTACAAAGTCTACGCCGTGACTTCTTCGCCGGCACTGCATGCGGGTGAAGCAAACGTCGGCTGGAGCGAGATCGACCGATCAGGCACCCTGGATCCGGCCTGGACTTACTTGCCGGGCCAACGCCGGGTCCGAAAACTGCCTGTGGCTGCGTACGACACGCCGATGCCGGCGAGTTCAGGACTCACGACGTTCGACGAACTGAACGTCTTTTCGGGGCCCACCGATCGTTACGAATGGAAGATTGTCGGCAAGAAGGAAATGATCGTCCCATACAACGTCAACCGCGCACTGAAGGTTTCGGACGAAAAATTGGTCGGAAAACGCTTCATCGATCCGGATGCGGTCCGTTGGGAAGTACATCGTGTTTGGGTCATCGATGCGCAACTCAAAGCGGGCAAGCGCCACCAGGTTCCGCATAAGAGGTTTTATCTCGACGAGGACACGTGGACCGTGGTGCTCGCTGATGGCTGGGATGCAAAGGGTCAACTCTGGAGAACCTACTGGCAGTGGTTGATTGCCATGCCGGATGCCCCTGGCGCGATTCCGACGACTTTTGGGCAGTACGACCTACTGGGCTCCACATACATCATCGAGAATGCGCTCGGCTCGGCACGTCCCCAGTACGAGATTCCGCCTCAAGGTCTGCACGGTGATATGTTCACGGCGGATGCGATGGCAGCCGCGGGTCAATAGGGGGACAGGATGGCGGGAAAAGACATGAACCGCGTGCGGACGTCGCCTCGTTCGGGTGCCGCGTCCGGTCGGGACATATGGAAGGGGAGAGTCGTTCTACTCACTATGCTGGTATCAGCGTCGCCTTCCGCAATGGCTGTCGCCGAAGTGCCGCCCGGCATGCGACCCGCGGTCACGACACCTCTCGCGCTGCGTGCACTGATGCTCGCCGTGGCGCCGGCAGGTGCTTCGCGTATGGTGGCTGTCGGCGAGCGTGGCATCGTGCTCGTTTCCGACGATGCCGGTCGTCAGTGGCGGCAGGCCAAGGTTCCGGTGAGTGTGACGCTGACCAGCGTGCAGTTCGTCGATGCGCGGCAAGGCTGGGCAGCTGGACATTCAGGGGTTGTTCTGCATACCGGCGATGGAGGGAACACCTGGACGCGTCAGCTCGACGGCGTCAGTGTTGCCCACCTTGCACTGGAGGAGGCGGAGGCCATGGTAACGAGCCAAGCGTCGATGCCGGAAACCGGCCAGTCAAAGGGCGTCGGTAGCGTCGGTAGAAGCGATTCGGCAGTCTTCCCCAAACCATCTTCTCAGGTTGCGTTGCAAAACGCCCGTCGACTTGTTTCGGAAGGAGCGGACAAACCGTTCTTGTCGCTCTCGTTCAGCGATGCGCAACATGGCACTGCAGTAGGCGCGTATGGCATTGCCGTTCATACGGATGACGGAGGACGAACTTGGCAATCGTGGACGGCGCGTATTGGTAATCAGCGTGCGCTCCATCTCTATGCGATACGCCAGCGTGGCAATTCTATCTGGGTGGCTGGAGAGCAGGGGTTCGTCGCCCATTCAGCCGATTATGGCCACCGCTTCAGGGCCGACCTGACGCCGTACAAGGGAAGTTTCTTCTCCGTTGGCATCGGGCAGGATGACGTTGTGGTGCTGGGCGGTCTGCGCGGACAAGCGGTGAGAACGGAAGATGGTGGCGCGACGTTCATCGCATTCAAACCGGGGGGTGAAGCCGCGATTACCGACATCGTGTACACCTCCGGCGGCACCTGGGTGCTTGCGGCGCAGAATGGCCAGGTGCTGGCGAGCCGCAACGCCACCGGGACCTTTCAACCACTGATTTCCCGACCGAAGTTTCCGCTGAACGGCATCGCGCTAACTCAAAGTGGCGCAGTGCTCGGAGCCGGTTTTACTGGCGTACTATCGGTGGCACATCTTCAGCACGATGCCGACATGCAGATTGCTCCTACGACACAAGGAAAAACCGAGATGGCAGGAGGTCGTCCATGAGTTTCTCACGCAGTGACGTGCCGCCGAAACCGGTGGTCAGATCCCTGGACGAGTTCGATCTTCAGTCGGGGAGTGTACTTGAGCGGCTGCTTTTCAATCATCGTCTGATCGTACTACTGCTGTGTACGATTATGACGCTCATTCTCGCTTTCCAGTCGACGGGGGTCACGCTTAACGCCAGCTTCGAAAGTACCCTGCCCACGTATCATCCGTTCATCCAGAACTATTTGAAGAACCACGGTGATCTGCAGGGCTTGGGGAATGCAGTGCGTGTCGTCGTTGAGGCACCTCGCCGGGCAGATGGCAAACCAGGATCGATATACGACGCTGCGTACCTCGCAACGCTTGAGAAGATCAATGATGAGATCTTTCTGATGCCCGGTGTGGATCGCCCGTTCATGAAGTCGATATGGACGCCGAATACGCGCTGGTCTGCGGTCACCGAGGATGGCCTCGACGGTGGTGCGGTGATTCCTGACGACTATGACGCGACATCGCCCGCGTCGATCGAACGCGTACGTTTGAACGTCCAGCGATCGGGGGAGATTGGACAGATTGTGGCTGCCAATAGTGGCTCGTCGGTGATTTATGTACCACTTCTGGCAGTGGACCCCAGTACGGGAAAACCGCTCGACTATGTGCGGTTGAGTCGAAATCTCGATGAGATCCGCATGAAATACAAGGCGCAGGGCATCGAGATTCATATTACGGGTTTTGCCAAGATGGTCGGTGACCTCATCGAGGGAATGAAGGCGATTGCCGTGTTCTTCGGCATTGCAGTGGCCGTGGCATGCGTCGTTCTTTACGGCTATACACGCTGTATGCGAAGCACGCTTCTGGTAGTTTCGTGCTCGTTGATGGCCGTTGTGTGGCAGCTGGGACTGTTGCCGATGTTGGGTTTTCAGCTTGATCCGTACTCGGTGCTGGTGCCATTCCTCGTATTCGCCATCGGCATGAGTCATGGTGCGCAGAAAATGAATGGCATCATTCAGGATATTGGGCGTGGCACGCATCGCCTCGTAGCTGCGCGCTATACCTTCCGGAGACTATTTCTCGCTGGACTCACCGCACTGCTTTGCGATGCTGTCGGCTTTGCCGTGTTGATGCTGATCCGCATCCCGGCCATTCAGAACCTCGCAATGATCGCGAGCATCGGCGTGGCGGTACTGATTTTCACGAACCTCGTGCTGCTTCCCGTTCTGCTCAGCTATACCGGGGTGAGCCGAAAGGCTGCGCTGCGGTCTTTGCGCGCGGAGGAAGGGAAACGGGTGGTGGGGGGAGCTGTCGTGTCGGGCAAGCATGCGCTCTGGTCGTTTCTCGACCTCTTCACGCAGCGCCGCGTTGCAGCACTTGCAATATTCATCGCTGTATTGATTGCGGGCGCCGGCTATGTGACGAGTCGTCATCTCCAGATTGGCGATCTGGATCCCGGCGCGCCGGAACTCCGCGCGGACTCGCGATACAACCAGGATATGTCATTTTCGACAGCGAACTACGGTGCCTCGACCGACGTGTTTGCGATCATGGTCAAAACGCCAGACGGTGGCTGCTCGAGCTACCACGCCACGATGCTCGTGGATGCGCTCGAATGGAGACTGCGCCAGATCGATGGTGTTGAATCGACTCGCTCGATTGCTGGCTATGACCGTGCCATGGCGGTGGGGCTGAATGAAGGTAATGCGAAGTGGGCAGATGTCGTGCCGAATCAGGCATTGCTCAATACGATCGATGCTCGGGGGCCACGTGACGTGATGAACGAGACCTGCAACACGCTGACCGTTCTTGCGTACCTGCGCGATCACAAAGCGACGACCCTTGCGAAGGCCGTTTCTGTTGCCCAGGAGTTCGCTGACCAGAATGATTCGAATTCCGCTCGCTTTCTGCTGGCAGCTGGTACTGCAGGTTTCGACGCGGCGACCAATATCGTTGTCGAGAAGGCGAATCGGGAGATGCTTCTTTGGGTGTATGCGGCGGTGATTGCGCTGTGTCTTTTCACCTTCCGTTCTTGGCGCGGTGTGTTATGCGCGGTGCTGCCGCTGATGCTCACGTCGGTGCTTTGCGAGGCGCTGATGGTGGCACTTGGCATCGGCGTGAAGGTTGCGACTCTTCCGGTTATCGCACTCGGCGTCGGAATCGGCGTGGACTATGCGCTCTATGTGATGAGTATTACGCTCACCCAGTTGCGTCAGGGAAGGTCCCTCTCTGAAGCCTACTACGCTGCGCTGCTGTTTACAGGGCGCGTCGTGTTGCTGACAGGCGTGACGTTGGCGTTGGGCGTGGCGACATGGGTTGCATCACCCATCAAATTCCAGGCTGATATGGGCATCTTGCTCGCTTTCATGTTCGTTCTGAATATGCTTGGTGCACTTATTTTGCTTCCTGCGCTTGCTCATTTCATGTTTCCCGCATCGAAATCGCGCATGCATCGTGATGTCACGAAGCGATCTACCTCTACGCAATCGGAGGGCTCCGCAAGCATGTCCGAGAATGGCCTTGGTACCGCGGCCACATCACTGAATGATTGAGGCTAGTCTCAATATCCTTCCGACCGTGCTTCGAACGAAAACTCGCGCTCGTGAAGAACGGGCGTATGCACTCGCGTTCGAGTCCGACTAAACCGCTCCGATAGCGACACGGCGCACCGTTGAAGGATGTCGGTCGCTATCGGATGTCCAGCAGGACGCAATGCGCTGGCTTACGCCCGGCACGTGGCCGTAGCGGGGAGTACTACGAATGGTGGTCACGCCGATAAATTACAAAGCGTAATGAAATGTTATATCATCGCAGCGGCGATCACATGTCGGTTCCGATGATGGCTGTCGGTGCCGATAAGCCGGGACTGTCGGGCAACTTCCGAATCGACTTCCTCCACTCCATGCCTTTGCCCGATGTGTCCTCGTTCTTCTCCTGTTGCTCAAGCGAGCGGCGGTGGTCGCCTGATTGCGATCGACGCGCTGCGCGGCCTCGTGATGCTGCTGATGCTTGTCGATCACGTTCGCGAAACCTTCTTCCTGCATCGGCAGGTATCCGATCCAATGGATGTGCTGAGCGTCGATCCCGCGCTGTTCTTCACGCGGCTCACGAGCCAGATCTGCGCGCCCGCGTTCGTGTTCCTGACCGGGCTCTCCGCATGGCTGTACGGCCGTGACCGTCCAGCTGCCGAGGCAGCAGTATTCCTCGTCAAGCGTGGCGCATTCCTGATCTTTCTCGAACTGACCTTCGTGTCGTTTGCGTGGACGGCAGAATTTCCGCCATCGACGCTCTGGTTGCAGGTCATCTGGGCAATTGGCCTTTCGATGCTCGCGCTCGCCGCGCTGCTGCGCTTGCCGCGAGGCGTTCAGTTCGCGCTCGGCATCGCGATCGTCGCCGGGCACAACTTGCTCGATGGCTTGCGTCTCGAGCCAGACTCGATCGGTTTCGTGCCATGGGCAATCCTGCACCAGCGTGCGTTCATCGATCTGTGGGATGGCATCAGAGTGCGCACGAGCTATCCCGTTCTGCCGTGGATCGGCGTGATCCTGCTCGGCTACGCGGTGGGCCCGTGGTTCGCGCGCGACGTTGCGCCCGGTGTGCGGGTGCGCCGCCCGATCATGCTCGGCATCGCATTGATCGCGGCCTACATCGGGCTGCGCTGGCTGAACGTGTATGGCGACAAGCCGTGGCTCGCAACCGGCGACGCACTGCGCACGACGATGAGCTTCCTCGCCGCGACGAAATATCCGCCGTCGCTGATGTTCCTGCTGCCGACGCTCGGCGCCACGTTGCTGTTGCTCGCATGGTTCGAATGGCGCGATCGTTGCGCCGCCGCGCAGCGGCTCGCGACACTCGGCGGTGCGCCGATGTTCTTCTACCTGTTGCACCTATACGTGCTCAAGGCGCTCTACGTGGTCGCCTTCGTGATATTTGGCGCAAATCGGGGCAAGTACTTCGGCTTTGACGCGCTTTGGGGCATCTGGCTGACCTCGACGCTGCTGGTCGTGCCGCTGTACTGGCCGGCTGCGTGGTTCGCGCGGCTAAAGCAACGCCGCAAGGATCTCGGATGGCTGAAGTATCTGTGAGTCGTTGCAGGAGCGCGCGCGCCGCGATGCCGGCGAGCGTTGCGCTCGCGCTGTTCGCCGTGGACGACGCGAGCGCTTCGTCAGTCGTGATTTACGGGATCGTCGACACGAGTTTCGTTTACCCGCGCAGCAGCCTGTACTTCACCGCACTGTACCGCTTCGCGCAGACAAAGTCGGGTGCGATCAAGCCATTCGGCTATCTATCGATCGCTGAACGGACCAAGCTCACCAGTCCGGAAGGGGCGGTTCACGAACCCGTTGCTGATGCAGCGAATGCTGCAAGTGCAGACGCTGGCGAGGCGACAGCAGGACGAACTGGTTGACGAATGTCTCACTTGGATTGTCGAGCGGCCGCGATGGGTGGCGGGTGGGTGGCGGTGTTCCATCAGGGCGTGATTCAGCAGATCGACGACCCGATTTCCCTGTATGAACAGCCATGCAACGCATTCGTTGCCCAGTTCATTGGCGAGAACAACGCCTTCGACGAACACGTCGATAGGCGAAGATCGCGGTTTCAGAGCCGAATATGTCGTTGATGCGTAAGCCCCCGGTAAAGGCACCGAGGCTCGTGAGGTACCGCTGATCAAGCCGCGGCGAGCGACCAGCGATGCGGAAGCAGCGACGCGATGTCGTCGGCACGATGCGTGGGCAGTCGGGTGAGCACGTCTTTCAGGTAGGCGTACGGATCATGGCCGTTAAGCTGCGCCGACCGGATCAGGCTCATGATCGCGGCTGCACGTTGCCCCGCGCGCAGTGAGCCGGCGAACAGCCAGTTCGAGCGGCCAGTCGCCCATGGTCGAATCTGGTTCTCCAGCCAGTTATGCCGACTCCCCGATTATGCCGCGTCATGAATCCACGCGCACAACGGTTGGGCGGATCTCGGTTCCCGGTCGCTCGGATTGTCGGCATTATCAGAGAGCCTCCAGGAAGGCGAGCAACGGATCTGGAGGTTTGTAGCGTGTCGGCGCGACACCGCTCGCCGTGGCGTGCGCGAGCGCGCGTTCCTTGAGTTGCATGTCGGCGTGCAAGTAGATCTGAGTAGTCTCGGAGGACTCGTGACCGAGCCAGAGCGCGATCACGGTTAGGTCGACGCCGTGATGCATGAGGCTCATCGCGGCCGTGTGCCGAAGCGTGTGAGGCGTTATTGATTTTTTCTTCAGCGAGGGGCACGAGAGACGCGCGATTTCGGCGTTGCGCGACACGAGTCGCTGAAGAGCATCGGCACTGAGATGACCACCACGCGAACTGGGGAAGACCGGATCACTTGGTTCGCCTGGTTGATACAACAGCCATCCTTTCAGGACGGCAACGACATCCGGTCGCAGCGGAGTGCACCTCATCTTTCTGCCTTTGCCAAGGCAACGGACGTGAGCGCCTGTGCCGAGCATGACATCCTGACGCCGGAGTGTGGTCAATTCGCTGTTGCGCAGACCCGTTTGAACCGCTACAAGAAGCAGCGTTCGGTCGCGGTTGCCGATCCACGTTCGTACGTCAGGCGCCCCTACCAGAGCGGCGGCCTCGCTTTCGGTCAGAAACTCAACAGGGCCGTGCTCGCAGCGTTTCGATGGAATTGCAAGAATGCGCTGACACTGCAGAAACAACGCAGGCTCGCTGACCGCGACGAACCGGAAGAAGGCATGCACGGCGGCAAGCCGCGTGTTGCGTGTCCGCACTGAATTGCCTCTGCCGTGTTCGAGGTGCTGCAGGAATTCCTCGATCAACGACACGTCGAAGTCCTCGATTCGCAGCTTTGACGGCGCGCGCCCGATATGCTTCGTGGCGAACGCTAGCAGCAGCCGGAACGTGTCACGGTAACTTGCTACCGTATGCGAACTCAGACCTTGCTGCTCGAGCAGGCGCTGGGTAAAAAACCGCTGAACGAGGGATGGGAGGCCGGCGGCGCTCACGGCCGTTCTCCCGGACAGTTCTTGTCGAGATAGGCTGCCGCGAGTTCAAGCAACTCAGGAACCGCTTCGATGTACCAGTACGTAAGACCGATGTTGACATGGCCGAGGTAGGTGGCAAGTTTAGGCAATTCCCGACTTACATCCAGACCGGCGCGATACCACTCGACCAACCGTCCAGTCGCGAAGCTATGCCGGAAGTCCTGGAGGCGCGGGCCGTAACCATCCCGCCCATCCTCTGTCGCCGATCGCAGACCGACAGCGCGCGACATTCTGACGAACATGCTTCGTGCAGTTCCGGCCTTCAGTCGCTTGCCGCGCTCACTAACCAGGAACGCCTCGCTCAATCGTAAAGGACAGAGTTGATCGCGTTTCTGGGCATAGTGTTCGAGTGCCACCCGGGTCGATTCCGCTACAGGAACAAAGCGCGATTTACCGAACTTCGATTCCCGGATGGAGAGTATCCCGCTGACGAGGTCTACGTCGGACCGGTCGAGCCGAAATGCTTCGCCTGGCCTGAGGCCCGTCGCTACAAGAAGCCCTATGAGCGTCGAATAGGTCAGTGCTCGCATGCCGGTTCGGGATCGCAGTTGAGCAGCTCGTGTCATAAGCAGATCAATTTCCTGCTCAGTGTAAATATGCGGGGCATTGCGCCGTCTGCGGGCACTCAGGAGTCCTGCTGGCGGAATCTGGTTTCGACCGTCAATGACATTCATCCATCTGGCGAATCCTCTCACTTGAGAGAGGCGCCGCCCCCGGGTCGCGCGTTCGACGAGTTCGGGCGTCATCGCCCAGCGCAGAGCCAGATCGGTAGTAATGAACTCAGCATCTTCATGTTCCAGAAGATCAACGAAATGGCCGAGTGCCAATGCAGGTTCATAGAATGACGCCCCGAGAGCACGGCGGACCGCCACGTACCGAGCGAGAGAATCGCGGATTGCAGTCATATTGAACCTCCAGCCATCGGCCACGAGCGCGCGACCCCGCGCAGGTCCTCAAACGCGACCTTTGCATAGATCGCTGTACTGTCCGGTGAGCGGTGCCGCAAGACCTCGGCTATTTCTGCAATCGAGGCCCCGTGGCGAATCATCGTCGTCGCCAGACCGTGACGGAACAGATGTGCGGCGCCCCGGCACGCGGGGCGGAAACCGGCACGTGCGAAGGCCTGACAAACAATCTTGCCAATCGCCGCCGGCCCCGCCAAACCAACCCGGGGTGCCCATCTGCGAAGGAATACGCGCCGCGATGCACTCGCTCCGCGACCATCGCGGAGGTATGTTGCAATTGCTTCTCCGACCTCCGATGGCAGCGGGACGTGCTCGACCATTTGCCCCTTGCCATGAACGACGAGTTCCCCCGAACGCCAGTGAATGTCGTCAAGCTCGATTGCGACGATTTC
>NZ_CAJPGY010000043.1:0-57421 GCF_905339915.1 Burkholderia sp. BCC1985 | reverse complement strand
CCCACGTGAGCTTCTGGCCGATCGCGGCGCCCGACGCCGAGCGCGCGAGCAGACCGATCCAGTAGAAGATCGTCGCGAGCACGAACAGCGCGCTCATCCACAGGATCGCGGACTGGCTCGACAGGAAGTACTTGAGGAAGAACGCCGCATCGGCGCGCGCGAGATCGCCCTGGTAGATCTGGATCGACAGCAGCGACAGCACGGCGATCGACGCCATCATCAGCCGCGCGGGCTTCCACCGCCAGCCGAGCACGACGAGCGCCGGCACGGTGCCGATCATCACCGCCTTGTCGTAGTCATTCATGTGTTCGTTGTAATGCACGAACGCATGGCCCGCGCCCGCCACGAGTGCCAGCGCGAACAGCCAGTCGATGACCGACAGGCGTGCGAGGAACGGACGGTCGTCGCCCGGCCCCCACGCGCGAACCGCGGCCGGCGCGCGAAGTCGTCGAGGCAGCCGATACAGCGACGCGGCAACGGACATCATGCCGCCGCGGGACGATTGAATGGCTTTCATGAGCGTCACCAGGATGGAACCATCGGATGCAAATAAAAAGAGGCGCCCCGCCCCGGGGGAGACGAGACACCTAAACGATCGCCGCCGGCGCCGCTCGTCTGCCCGCCCCGCGGCACCTGCCGCATGTGACGCCGGTTCGGCGCCGGCGGCTCATTGCTCGACCGACGGGCTCGCCGGGCTCGCCGGTGCGTCGGCTTCCGGCGGAAAGGCCTCGACATAGGCCGCGACCGCGCGCATGTCCTGTTCGGTCATGTTCGCGCACACGGACTTCATGATCGCGCCGCGTGGCCGCGTATCGGTTTCCCGGAAAACCCTCAGCTGCTTCATCACGTAGTCCGCGTGCTGGCCGGCGAGCCGTGGGAACCCGGTCATGCCCTCGCCATGCTGGCCATGACACCCGACACAGGCCGACACGCCCTTGTCCGGCAGTCCCGACACGAAGATCGCCTTGCCCGCGTCGAGCAGCAAGCGATCGCCGACCTCGCCGAGCACCGCCGGCTGGCTCGAGAAATAATCGGCGAGCTGCTCGATCTGCGCATCGGTCAGATGCGTGAAACCCCACATGTAGCGCTTCGCATTCGGATCGGCGCGCGCGTGATGCTTGAAGTCGGTCAACTGATCGATGAGGTATTCCTTGCGTTGCCCGGCGAGCTTCGGAAACATCGGCGATACCGACACGCCGTTCGCCCCATGGCAGTTCGAGCACACCTGCAATGCAATGGTCTTGCCCGACACGGCCGGATTGTCGACTTCCCGCGACCGCTCCAGGTCGTGACAACCCGATGCCGCCAGCACCAGCGCAAGCCAAGCGAAATGGGTCACCTTGTTCATGTCAGCGCTCTCCCTGCCGCAATGTCCGTCGCCCCGCCGGGTCTCAGAATGAAGCCAGCCATAGATAGATGAACAGCGTGTCGTTGTCCCTTGCATTGCGTCCGTTGCCGTCGTAGTTGGTCGTCGCGCCGAGGAACTTGGTGAAGTGCGTGTACTGGATACCGATTCTCACGTGCTGGTCAGGTATCCAGAATATTTCCGGCGTCCACCCCTGCGTATTCGGATGGAAGTTCGCGCTCGCCGCATAGGCGGTGCTGTCCGCGGTCCCCGTCGTATTGAAGAACGACAGGCTGACGCCGTACTTGGCCTGGTAGATGTACGACGCCTTGAGCCGCAACGAATTCAGGTTCGCGGCCGTGTTGTCGCTCACGACGAAATTGTTGGGATCGTGAATGTTCTCGCGCACGTAGCGCGCTTGCGCGGTGATCGTGTGCGGCTCCAGCAGGTACTGGTACTGCGTGTCGAAACCGTAGTCGCGATAGCGCGTCACGCCCGTGCCGAAGATCGGGAAACTGTTCGGGTCGTTCGGATAGACGTTCACGCTCAGCCCGAACGCGCCGACCATCAGGCTGTGCGGCCCCCATTCGCGCGTCAGCGCGATGCGCGCATACGGGTTGTAGCCGCGCAGATAGACCTGCGGGTGATCCGGGTTGCCCGCGTGGTTGCCCTTGCTCAGGAACGACCAGATGCCGTCGGCCGTGCTGTAGGCGGTCAGCTCCGCATAGACCGTCTTGTTCCAGTACAGGTACCCGCCCATGCCGACGACCTGCATCGCGAGACCGCCCTCGATGATCGGCGTGACCGGAACGCCGGCCACCGGGCTGATCGCGGAGCCGATATACGGATAGCTCCAGGCCGGCGCGGTATTGAATACATCCTGCACGGTCGGGTTGTTGTGCAGCGTCAGGCCGAGGATCAGATCGTTGGCCGGAGACATGATCCGGTCGACGAAGCGAAAGTCGGTGTTGTCCGATGCCCACCAGCCTTTCCATTTTCCGTTGGCATCCTGATGATCGTAGTTCGCATAGGTGAACTGTGCGAAGCCGCCGAGATGGTCGGTGATCTTCCCGGCGAGGAACACGCTCGCGAAGTCGAAGATCGGCAGGCCGTTCTTCGGCGTGACCGGATTGCCGCTGGCGTCGCTGTTGGCTCTCGTCTTGCTCATGTCGGCGACGGCCATCGCCGCGAGCGGAATCGTGCGCTCGCCCAACGTATAACCGTTCAGCTTGAACATGCGCCCGTACGGCGTCAGTTCGGGAAACTGGCCGCCGGCATGGCACGCGACGCAACTTTGCCCGGTCTGGCGCGCGAAGATCGGCAGCGCGTGCCCGACGGACGCCTGCAGCAGCGCGAGCGCCGCGATCACGATCATCCCGCCGCGATGCGCCCAGCGATGACGCGTGTCATGCCCGACAAGAAACGTTGTCATGGCGGTTTCCCTCCTCACGCCGTGTGGCCCGCGCTGCGCCGGAACGTCGCGCGATGTCTCCATTGTGCGAAGCGTCCGCGAAAACCGGCATGGGGAGACTTCCTCCATACGCGGTCTGATTCCTACTCCATCCATCTCGACGTGCGCGCTCCGCTCAGGGAACGATCCAGCCTCCATCGGCGGCAAGCGTCGCGCGATCCGGCCCGGCGAACCGCGCGATATAGCCGCCCTTCGACGCGAAGCGCTGCCCCGGCGCGAGCGTCAGGCGCGGGTAGTAGCCGGTCAGGATGCGACGTTCGAGCATGTCCTCGATGCGCTCGACGAGATACTCGCCCACGAATGCATCGACCAGATGCTTCAGCGTCTCGGCGAGCAGGCCGCATGCGAGATACGTGTCGGCCTGCACCTGCGGCGCAACCATCGGGATGTGCCGGATCGTGAACCAGCCGAATGCGTAGTCGACGCGCACGCGCCGCCCTTCGGGCAGGTCGAACGGATAGGCGACGCGCGTCACGCCGCGCCAGCGCGTCGGCAGTGGCGTGCTGTCGAGCCCGCCGAGCAGCCCCGACATGAACACCGTGTCCGACGCGGGCGGCACATGCTCGAGCGCCGCGAGGTCGGGCGGCCGCAGCCACAGGACGAGCGCATCGTCGCGCGGCATCCCGTGCAACGCATGTGCGACATCCTCGTGAGGCGCAAGCGCGCGATTCGACACCGCGATGCCGTGCGCCTTCAGCGCGGCGGCCAGCGCCTGTGCGCCCCGCTCGCCGTTGTCGCCCGCGCGATAGACCTGCCTGACCGTCTTCACCGGCCGCGCACCGGCTTCGTCCAGGATGCGCTTCGCGATCAGGTCCGACTCGAGCAGCACGCCGCGCGAGAAGTACACGGAGTAGAAATCGTGATCGGTCTCGATCGGCACCTCGATGTTCGGAAACAGGCACGGCACGGCCTGCTGTTCGCAGAAGTCGTGAACGGGCGCCCAGTTCCTGCCGCCGAGCCCCGACACGACGGCCAGCACCGGCTGTCGCGCGAAATACTGCCTGAGCTGTTCATGCCATGTGTCGGGCGGGCCCGTGAGCGACCAGACGTGCAGCTCCCAGCGCCGATTGACCATGAACATCATTTTTCGCGTCGAGCGCAGCGGCGGCGTCGCGCCGAACGGAAACGCGTTCTTGTCCGCGAAGTAGTGCTGCAGGACGTCGAGCATGCCCGCCCGCTTCACCGGGTCCGCATCGGGCGTGACGATCGTCGCGAAATGCAGCACCGTGTCGGTCACGCCCGACGGCCGGCGGCGATCGAGGCGCTTCAGATAGGCCGTCAGCGCAGCCATGTCGGCATCGCCGAGCGCGTACTGCGGCATCAGCCTGCCGAGCGGCTGGCCATCCGGGGCGGTCCCGTCGCGCACGGCCCGCGCGAGCCGTTCCTCCGTGTACGGTTCGCGATCGGTGCGCATGCCGGCAACGTACGGGATGTCGAGATCCTCGGCGGTTTGCGCGCGCGGATGCGCCAGATAGCGCCACGTGATCGGCGGGACCGTATTGTTGCCTTCCTTCGAACCGAGGCCGCTGCGCCGGTGGCAATTGATGCAGGCGGCCGCCGCGCCGCGCAGGCGCACGCCGTCCGGATGCACGGCTTCGAGCGGCGCGCCCGAACCGAGGATGCCGCGCTGGTAGATCGCCTCGCCCGCGTCCGCCGGCGCGACGGGCACGGGCGCGACCGGCGCGACGGGCTCGGCGGGCGCCACCTCGTCGCAGCGCGCGTAACCGGCGGGCGCGCACAGCGCGGCCAGCAACATCCAGCGCGCCAGCCGGCGGCTTACGGCAAGCGGACGCGCCGCCACGAGGACGCGCAGCCGCCGCCGGATGCCGTTCATGGCCGTGCCGTCGGCAGGCCGGCACGCGGCGGCGCCGGCGACACGCTCGCATCGATCGCGACCGAACGGCGTCCGCCCGGCGACGCGGGCCGCGTGAAGATCGCATCGTCGAGCGGCGGATTCAGCGACACCTTGTCGATGACCAGCGTGTCCCTGTTCGGGGAAGCCGCCGTATGGCTTTCGATCCTGAACGGGATCTGCAGGCCGTCGACGCCCTTGAAATCGCTGTAGCTCACTTCGACGGTGACCAGGCCGCGCGGGCCGCGCAACTGACGGTCGAACTTCACGTCCAGGAACGTGCGGCCATCGATCCACACATGGCGAACCGCGCCGGAAGGCAGCGTCACCGCGAGGCGGTATGCATCGTGGCCGCCGATCTGGTCGACCCCTTCCAGCGCCACGCCGACGCCCTTCGCGTCGTGATCGATCAGCGGCCCGTCGATCACCTGCTCGTCACGCGCCGACCTGATCTCGTCGCTCGAATACGGCCGCGGACTCGCGCCCAGCTTCCAGCCTTCCCTGCCGTCGAAGACACGCACACTCTTCTCGTTCAATACCGTCAGCTCGAAGCGCGTCTTGTTCGGCCGCTTCATCGCGAGGACGAACGGCATGTCCCGCACGGGGGCGTTCGCGCTGTCGACATGGCCGAACCAGACCATCGTCCGGACCTTGCGCCATGCGTCGAGCCCGCCCCGCGCGGCGACATTCTTCTCGACGATCTGGTCCGCGGTGAGACCCTGCCCCGGTACTTGCTTGCACGCGCACAAGGCTGCCGCCATGCAGGCGGCGAGCACCCACGATTCGATTCGCTTCATGGCCTCGGTCCTCGCCCGGTCGTCCGGCTAGCGGCTCGACACCCTGGCCGCCCCGAGCTGCGGCTTGCCGAACGACGCATCGTCCACCGGCTGATTCACCGCCACGTGATCGATCGTCAACTTGTGCGTGCCCTTCACGCCGGCAACGGCCGTCTCGAGCGTGTGCGGCACGACGACTCCCCCCTCCTTGCGGAAGTCGCGGAAGAACACGGAGACGCCGTGCGTCCTGCCGTCGAGCACGCGCGGCTCGCCGTCGATCTTCAGCTCGAGGAACGTGGCCGCATCGATCCACACGCGACGCTCCGCGCGCTCTTTCGTCGTCACTTTCAACACGTAGGCGCGATGCCCTTCCACCGTTTCCGAGCCGATCAGCTGAACCGTGCTGCCCTTGCTCGCGTAATCGACGAGCGGCCCGTCCAGTTCCGCGGACTGCGCCGCCGACTTCGCCTCGGCCGGCGTATAGGGCTCGACTTCGTCACGGCCGAGGAACGGCCGGACTTTCCAGCCCTGCGCACCGTCATAGACCTGGAACGCCGTCTGCCCGTTGAAGCGGACTTCGAAGCGACTCTTGTGCGGACGCTTCATCGTCATCACGAACGGCAGCGCGGTGTTCTTCTTGCCACCGGCCTCCATCAGCCCCGACATCGTCAGCGTGCTGACCGTGCGCCACGCTTGCAGCCCGCCGCGCGCCGCCACGTTGCGCTCGACGATCTGCGCGGCGCTCGCTTGCCCCGCCGATGCCGCCTTGGCCTGGGCGGTGCCTGCCGCCGAGGCCGCGATCGAGTCGGGCGCCAGCGCGAGCAAACCCGCCAATGAGACCGCCCCCATTGCTACCGAAAGAAACCGGGTCATGAGTCTTCTCCTGTTCCCGTGCCGCGCATCGCGGCCGTATCGTTATTCGACCAGCAGCCCGTCGATATGCAACGATCCGATGATCACGTTCACGCGTTCGCCGACCTTGACGACGTTGCCCTTGTTCGAAAACACCATCCAGTATTCCCGGCCGGCTTCGAGCCGGCCGCTTTGCCGCAACTGGCCGACCTTGTCCATCACCGGCACCTCGAGCAGCGCGTGACTCGTCTGCCCGTACAGATACGGAGTCGCGCTCCTGTCGGCTAGCCGCTTCGCGGCGGCCGGATCGGTCACGCGGTAGCTGAAACGGATCAGGTTGTCCGATGTGATGCGGTGCACCTTCAGGTTGTCGATTCCCCTCGTCATCATGTAGTAGGTTCTCGCGCGCCGCGGGAGGTCCGGCCGGTATGGCGAATGCTTCGCACCGGCGCCGGGCGCAGCGGGCGCGCCCTGCTGCGCCGCGGCCGGCTCTGCGACGGCCGCGGCGGCGAGACAGGCGGCGACGGCGTAAAACGCCGCTCGCCTGCACGGCAAACGTGAACGGTTCATGGCCCCCCCCTTCAAGGTCGATTCAGCGCCGCGCCGAACCCAAGCGGCTTGTTCGGCAAGCCGCCCACGACACCGGCCGGCGCGGTCGGCACCGCCAGCGGAGCGATCGGCAGACCGCCCACGGCGCCGGCCGGCACGTTCGGCACCGCGAGCGGAGGGATCGGCAGGCCGCCCACCACGTCGGTCAGCACCGTGCCGAGCGCCAGCGGATCGATCGGCAGACCGCCCACGAGCCCGGACGGCAGGAACTCGACCGCACCGATGTCGTACTTCCCCTGTTGCGGACGCGTCGTGCCGAAGAAATCATGATTCGGCGCGCCCGCCTGCGTTCCCGCGTTGATCGCAGGCGAACCTGCGCGCGGCGAGTAGTTGCCGAGCAGCACGCCATACCCGGAGCCGCCTGACACGATCGACATGTTGAACAGCGACAGCGGGCCGTACGACATGTTGATCCACTGATTGCCCTCGTCTGGCACCGCCGACGGCAACAGGCTGAACAGCGGGTTCGGCAGCACCGTGTCCGAGATGCCGGGCGGCACCGCGAAGCCGTTTCCGCCACCTTCCGGCGGCACGCGCGCGCCATTGCAGTACTGGCTCACGACCGACGGGTTGGCCCCGCTGTTGTTCGCGCCCGGGTAGTCGCCCGCATCGGTCAGGATCGAGTACTGAGGGCTCAGCGTGAGACCCGACTGATGGTTGCCCGGGCCCGTGTCGCCATATGCACCGATGTCCCAATAGACCGCGTGCGGATCGCAATAACCCGTCGCATGCCCGGCCTGGTTCAACGTCGGGTTCAGCGCAACCGTGTTCTGCAGCCCGGGGATGTTCGGATTCACTCCGGACACCGTGATGAAGAACGTGCGGTTCTGCCAGAACACGTTGTTGGTCAGGATCGGGTTCGAGAACGTCGTGCAGTTCGGCAGACCCGCCGGACACGCGACGCCGGGCGCGGTGAACGCGGCGATGAAGTTCGCCGTATGCCGCGCGGTCTCGAGTCCGGCCGGCTGGTACGTCGACGTCGTGATCGGGTTGCACGTCGTTTGCGCGCCGACCGTGGTGCAGTTCGGCGGCCCGACGTTCGCCTGGGTGGCCGCATCCGTGTTGAACAGCACGCCGGCGGACGCCGTCGCGTCGTTCGACATCACGGTGTTGTTGACGAAGCTCACGCGCACCGCGTCCTGCAACGACACGCCGCCGCCGCCCCAGCCCGCCACGTTGTTCGCAATGATGTTGTTGATCACGCGAACCGTGTACCAATTCGCCGCATTGTTGGGGCTGCGCTCCACGTCCGTGCCGTTCACCTGCTGCAGCCGCAACCCGCCGCCCTTGCCGCTCTCCGCCGTGTTGCCCATGATCAGGTTGCCGTCGATCACGAGCCGCGGCCCGATACCGTCGGACAGTTGCGGTGCGCAGTCCACGTCGACCGTCGAGTTTTCGCAGAAGGTGCCGTCCGGCGGCACGCCCTGGGCGATGATGCCGCCGCCGTAGGTGGGCAGTGTCGGGTTGTTGCTCTGGTTGAACAGCACCCAGTTGTGCGAGATGTCGCCGGCGTAGCTGAAGCCGAAGTGCGCGACGCCTCCGCCGTCGCCGCTGCTCATGTTGCCGCACACCCAGTTGTAGTTGAAGTGATAGTTGTCGGCGCCCGAGCAGAACACCACGCCGCCGGCCGACGACGGCGTGCTCGAATTGATTTCGTCGCCGTAAGCCGCGTTCGACGTCACCGAGTTGTGATGCACGTTCACGGCCTTGTTGAAGCCGAACGGAAGCTGGGTGATGCCGTCGGCCGCGATCGTGCCGTCCGGTACCTCGACCTGGCCGACCGAGATACCGCCGGAAAGCGTGCCCGCGTTCGCGAACACCCGGTTGTTCGACACCTCCATCAGATGGTTCCAGCCGTGCAGGAAAATCCCGCCGCCGCCTTGCGAACTGTTCGTGACCGTGATGCCGTCGATGCGCGACGGATTGCACAGGAAGTTGCTCGGGTTATTCCGGCAATCCGGCGGGTTCGGCTGGAACCGCGTCGGGCCCGTGAGCGGCACGCAAATGCCGTTCGCGGTGCAGTTCGGGTCGGGTTGCGGCACGCCGCCCACCAGCACGTCCCGCACGCCCTTGCCGAGCACCGTGATGCCTGCGCCTTCGTAGGCGCCCATCAGCGTCGGCTCGAGCAGCATTTCGCCGAGGTTGCCGTTCAGGTTCGAGTCCCACCCCACGGTCGGCTCGAACGGGATCGGGTCCACCTTGCGCTGCATCGCCGTCGGGCACGTGTACGTACCGGTCGGATCGAACGGGTTCGATGCCGAGATCATCGCGCCGTTCATTGCGACACCGAACAGGCAGTCGACCTTCCTGCGCCACGCGTCCATCTTGCCCGACGGATGCGTGTTCGCGTTGATCACGACCGACGGGGCGCCGACGCCCTGCAGCCGCACCGGCTTCCACATCACGACCATTTCGTTGTAGGTGCCCGGACCGACGATGATCATGTCGCCCGGGGTCGCGTTGTCGATCGCGGTCTGGATCGCGTCGTTGGTCGCGTTCTCGCCGTTCACGTAGGTCGGCGCCTTGCCGCCCACCGTCACGGTGACCGTATCGATCGTGTTCTTGCCGCTGGCGGTCGTGACGACCAGTTCGCCGCACGACGCCGGCGTCAACACGCCGCGCTGGGCAACGGTGCAGCTCGAGCCGATCAGCGGCGTGACGACGACATGGATCTCCGAGTCGGTCCACGACTGCACCGAAGCTACGTGGCCGCCGATCGTGACCTTCCCTTGCGTCGCGCCGAAGCCATAGTGGCGCGTGACGAATTTCTGGTTGAACGGCGCGGCGGTCGCGGCTGGCCCGTTGTACGCGTTGTTCGGCACGACCTGGTCGCCGAGCGCCTTGATCGTCAGCTGGTGACCGACCGTGCTGACCCACGGGCCCGCCCCTCCGCCGCTCGCGTCGCCGGTCACGCTGGCGATCGCGGGCGTGCCGTCCGGGTACGCACAGTCGGGCGGGTTGTAGCCGGACGCAAACGCCTGCACCGGCACCACCGGCGTGTCCATGTACTGGGTCTGTCCGGGCATGAACGGGATCTCGTAGCAGAACTGGCTGTACGCCGGGTTGAACATCGGATCGCGGATCGTCTTCCCCGGATGCGCCGGGTCGGGCATGTCCGGATCGTTCATGCACGCGACCATCATCGTCGGCGCGTAGCCGGTCGGGTTCGGCGGGTTGACCTGCCACGTCGAATAGTTCAGCCCGTTGAAGATGCCCCACGAATCCGAATACGTACGCGCCACTTCATTGCCGGCGAAGTCCTTCATCGAGATCGGCACGTTCGGCACCGCGAACTTCTCGCCGAACTGCGGCGAGTACGGATCGAACTCGGACGAGAAGTCGTCGAGCATGAAGCCGGTGTAGTGCGCGGCGACATGCGTCGAGCTGAACAGCCAGAACTTGGCGAGCACCGACATCTCGTTCGTGAGCGTGACTTCCTTGCGGTCGCACAGGTGCCGCGACGCACCCGCGAACGGCGCGACCTCCTTCGAGCCCGGGAACAGGCTGATGTAGTCCGGCACGATACGCAGCGCGCCGACGCACGGCCAGAAGGTCTCGACACTGCCCGTGTCGCCTTCGTGCCGCGGTGTCGAACCGAGATCGGACGTCGGGTTCTGCGCATTGTTCGGGTTGAAGGTCGAATTCATCGCCGCCTGGTCGGGCAGGATGAAGATGTTGCCGAGGCCGCCGAACTGCTGCGTCACCGGGGCGATGTAGTTGTCGCCGATCAGGATGTTCTTGTCCTCCTCCTTCACGAGCTCGTAGCCCGGCGGCACCACCACCTCGACGACGTATTTCCCGGTCGGCAGCATCTTGGTGCCGTCGCCCGACGGATTCGCCACGCAGATCGAGCAGTTCGTGCCCGTCGGCAGGCCCGTCGACGGATCGCGCGTCGTCACGCTCGGGAACTGGTACATCCCGTCGTAGGGCGCCGGCTGCACCTGGTTGAACGCATGCATGCCGTCATAGCACTTGAACTGCGAATTCGCAGGCAACGCGCGATGCGTCGGGTCGAGCCACTGAGGGCTGTTCTTCAACGTATAGAAGAACGGGTCGCTCGCCTCCTGCCCCGGGCAGTTCATGTTCGGAATGCCGTCGGAGCGGAAGCCCTGCGCCCAGTCGTCCCAGCTGCTCGTCTTGGTCGTATCGACGAGCGCGAGCGTCGTCGTGCCGTCCGTCGCCGTATCCTCCCGGTACAGGTTGACCGTCACGTTCGGAATGTCCGGCGTCCAGCTCGTGTGAATCAGCAGCGCCGGGTCGTCGAACGGCCGCGTCGACGCGTAGATCACCTCGCCCTTGATGCCGCCGTTCTCGGTCGGGCCGAACGGCTTCTTGCCGAACTCGATGAACGAATTCTGGCCGGAGAAGCCCTGCCAGCCTTCGGTCGTCACCCACGGCGGGTCGATCCGCGCGGTCGACGGGTTCGTGCCGGACTGGTCGGTGCAGTCCGCGTCGTTGCAATACTTGGCGCCCGGCACGCGCAGGTTCGTCGGCAGATGCGCGGTCGAGGATTCGATCGTGTTGGCGAAATTCGCCGCGATGTTCGAGTTGCCGCCGCCAGGCGTGCCGTCGACCGGGCCGCCCGCGTCATACACCACGTGCACGCCCGTCTGTTTGTAGCGCGTCGTGTCGGCTTCGGCCACGTACCAGTTGAACAGCGGGAACACTTCGTTGAATCCGGCGAAGCCGTTCAGGTCCGTGTTGTTGAAGTTCGAATAGCTCCCGTCGCGGAAACGGATGTTGGTCGGCACGAGCGTGAGCCCGGGCTCGCTGTCCTGCGACACGCCGTCGCCGTTCTGGTCGAAGAAGGTCCGCGTATACAGATTCGTATGCCACTGCAGCACGGGGATATCGCCGAGGTCCTTGGACTGTCCGCCCTTCAATTGCGTCGCCGTCGCCAGCCCGTCGACGATCTGGTCGTTCCATTGGTCGAAGACCGTGATGCGGAACGTGCCGTCGGGCAGGCCGCTGATCTTGAACGTGCCGTCGGGATTGCACTTGGTAAAGGCGATGTCCTCCCCGTCGGTGTCGCCGACGCTCACGTAGCACTGCGTGAAGCCGAGCGAATCGCGCGAGCCCGAGCCGTACAGGTTCTCGTTCGGCGGACGGCTGTAGTGCAGATTCGTGATCCGGCCGGCAAGCGAGTTGTTGCAGGTCGTGCCGGCGCATACCACCGGCAGCCGGTCGTTGATGATCTTCGGATTCGCGAAGCCGATCGACACGTGGAAGCCCGCGGGCCCGAACTCCTGGAAGTACGACGGGCCGCCGACCTTGATGAACGCATCGTGAGCCTTCTGTCCGTCCAGCGTGTTGGTCTGCAGCCATTCCTCGCCGCGGCCGGTCCGGTCGGCGCCCGGCGTCGCAACGACGCCATAACGTCCCGGCATCAGGTTCGCGATGACCGCCTGGCCGACCAGCGGCGACAGCGTCTTGCCGTCGGACTCGTACTTCGGGCAGGTCGGGATCATGCCGACGAGGCCGTCGGTCGACGTCGTCGAAATCGGGCACGCGTTCAGGCCGGTGGAAGGATCGACGGTGCCCTGCAGCGAGTTCGACAGCGGCATGTTGAACATGTCGTAGGTCATCTGCCCGGTGGCGTCGCCGGTGCCGCCGGCGTCGTCGAACAGCTTGATCTCGAACCCGCCGAGACCCGGCTCATGCGCGCTGCCGAAGCCGTCGTTGCCGCCGCTCACGTCCACTTCGCCGTTGACGGGCGCGTCGTCCTCGAACACGAATACCGAGATCTTCGCGGTCTGCAACGGCGTCTCCTGCACGAGCACGTTGACGTTCTTCTGGGCCGGTGCGATCGGCGCGCCGCCCATCGTATGACCGCAGGTGCCCGTGCCCGGCGCGAAATCCGCGCCGCCGGGGCCCGACGGGCAATCCTTTGAAATGTCGAACTGTCGCATCGCGCCGGTGGGGTTGTTCGGATCGACGGGTTTCGGGGCGCCGCCGCCATTCGAGAAACTGTTACCGGCATCGCCCGGCAGGATCGAGATGTAGTAGTGCTTGGTTGGATCGAGCGACACCTGGCTCGGATCGACCGGCACCTGTTGCGATGCACTCGCGCGGCACGCGCCGTTGCCGATATCGCATACCGCGGGCACGTGCGTGTTGGTGGCAGGATCGAACACCGTCTGCCCCGACTCGCACGCAACCGTGCCGACGCAACCCGCCGCGACCACCGGCATGTAGCTCGTATGGAAGCTGGTGCCGAGACTCGGCACCGGCAGCGGCGGACAGTTCGCGGGGCGCGGTGTCGTGTTCACCTGGCAGGCCGGGTCGATCTGGAACGTGCGGTCTTCCTCGATGATCCAGCGGTAGTCGGTGAGCTGCACGGGCGTCTTGCCCGGTGCCGTGCTCGGCCCGTCCAGCACCTTCACGGCGAGCCCGCTGCCGCCCTTGAACGTGACGGCAACGTTCGCCGGGGCGCTCGCCGTGTTCTGCGAGTTGACCGCCGTATACTTGAAGGTCACGCCCGCGGTCGCGGCGCCGACGGGCGGCGCGCTCGGCGTCACGGAGAACGAACCGTCCGCATTCAGCGTGACGGTGCCGCCGCTGACGCTGCCCGGCACCACTGCCGCGGTGAGCGGCAGGCCGCTCGGGTCCGTGTCGTTGACGAGCACGCCCGGCGCGCCGATCTGCAGCCGCGACGCGATGTTGCTCGTGTAGCTGTCGTCGTGAGCGACCGGCGGCCCGGACAGGCAGCCGGCGGCTTGCGTGCAGGGAGCCAGCGTCACCGTCGCGGTGACCGCGGGATTGCCGTTCGCCTGGTACACGAAGCTGTCCGACGTTGCACCGGCATTAGGCACGTAGTTGAACGTGCCGTCCGGGTTCAGCGTCACCGTGCCGTTGGCCGGCTTGGTCACGAGCTGCACGCCATAGACGCCGACGTCATTGGCGATCACCCCTTTCCCGGGGTCCGCCACGGTCAGCGTGTTGCCCGCCACGAGGAAGTACTTGTCGGGATTGGCGACGACGTTCTGGCCGCCTCCGCCTGCGGACGGAAGCGCGCCGTTGTTGATGCTGAGATATGCCTGCATGCCGCCGTCGCGCTGGTTGTTGGTGGACAGGCTCAGTTGCCGGTCGAACACCGGCAGCGCGGGCGCATTCAGGCCCGGCGCGGTCATCATCACGTCGTAAGTCTTGCCGGCCGCCAGGAACACGGACGACTGCACGCGCGGATTGCCGGGCAGCGGATTGCCGTCCTCGGCGACGAGCGTGAAGCCGGAGACCGACGGGTTCCCGCTTTGCGCGCCGACCACCGACGGCACGTGCATCCGAAGGCCCGCGTTGACGAAGCGCAGCAGCACCTGGCCGGTCGACACGGAAGCCCTTGCGGGGAACGACGAGCGGTCCGGATGCGTACGATCGAAAGCGACGCCGTTGATCAGGTAATAACGCGGATCGTAGTTCACGGCCGGCGGATAGCAGGTGCCGAACGATGAGGAGTGCGAATCCCCGCAGCCACCGGAAAGGCCGGACCATACCTTGGTTTCGCTGAAGCCGCTCTTCACCACGGCCGCGGCGACCGCGGCGTTCTGCACCGGATCGATTTCGCTCAGCACGAGCGGGATGTCGGCGTCGTATGGCACGCCCGGATAGGCGACCGGTCGCGACGTTGCGGACGCCGGCGGCGTGCGCACCACCAGCACGCCGTAGAGGCCCATCGGCCCCTGGATCGACGGATGGGAGCCCGATTCGATCAGGTAGGTGCCGGGCCGCAGGTTGTTCCACGTCAGCGCCGTCGTCGCGCCGTGCGCCACCTCGGTCGAGAACGACTGAACCCGCGGCCCTTGCGCGGGCGGCGTAAACGTCGCACCGCTGCCGGTGCCGGCGATCGGCCAGGTCGTCGAGGTCTGGGTCGGATGCACGGGGCTCGGGGTCGACGTCGCCGTCTTGCCGAGACCGCCGCCCAGCTGGCCGACGATCACGAGCGACGTCGGCACGGAGGCCGGCAGACTGTTCGTGAGGTTGATCGTCAGCGACGCGCCGGACGGCACGGTGATCACCACCGGCGACCAGCCCGATCCGGCGCCGGGATTGGCCGCCGCACAGGTGGCCGGCGCCACGGCGGCCGCCGAGCACGTGTAGCCCCACATCGGCACGATCTCGCCGTCGGGCATCGTGGCAGTCACGGCCTTCGCCGTCAGGTTCACGGTCTGGGCGAGCGATGCCTCGCTCGCTGCCAGCAGCATCGACGCGGCGAGGCTCGCCTTGGCCAGGCGGAGAAACGTCGCCTTGAACTGGATGAATCGCATTTCCGTTCTCCCCGCCTCTAGTTGCCTTCGTTGATCACGAAGACTTGTGGATCGACGAGCATCATCATCATCATTCCGCCCGGGAAGATGTTGTTCGTGGTGATCTCGCGTTCATTGTGCGAATGCCACATGAATGCAAAGCCCGCTTCGCTTCCCGGCGGATTCGCGATCGTGCCGCTCGGCGGCGTCGTGCCGGTCGGCGAGGTCGCGCGAATCGTCGCATCCGGTCCGAGATAGGGACTGCCGCCATACCACGCACCGTTCGTCAGGATGTGCGAGTCGGGCAGCGTGACCGGTCCGCCGCTGCCGACGTTGCCGAACGGATGCGCTTCGAGCGCCTTGTTGTGGTCCGCGCACCATTCGTAGTAGTTCGGCGCCGTCGGGTCCGCGGTGTAGTAGCCGTTCGCATCGGGAATGCAGACGCTGCCGTCGCCGGGCTTGTGCCCGTAGACGTCCCAGTTGAGCCCCTTGCCGGTCCAGTAGAAGATGCCGTCCAGGGTTTCGCCCGGCGTCGTGGTCGTGGTGAACAGCAGCGGGCCCGCGACCTTGGTCGCGTCCGTCTTGGCAAGCAGCAGGTTGCCGTCGCGCGCGAGCACGCGGACGTGATTGCCGTGCTCGTGGAACGGATGCTGCCAGCGGCCCGTGCCGATGATCCGCAACAGCACCAGCTCGCCGGGGTGCATGTGCGGATTGCCGTTGTAGGGCTGGTGCGGATACTGCATCGCATAGTTCGGATCCATGTCGTCCGGCATCGAACGGCCATTGATCATGAAATACGCGGGATGATAAGGCTCGGTCTCGACGGTCATGCAGCCCGTCGGCAGCGTGCACGTCTTCGCGGCCTCCTGCTCGGCCTGCGTATGGATGCGCGGATCCATTTCGGAGAACTGAAAAAGATACTCACGGTCGTAGCACGCTGAAACATGGTTGTATGCCGCCGCCGCGTTGCGGTAGTCCGGCTGGCCGTCGGGCAGCGTCGCGGCGACTGCGCGGCATCCCGCCGGCACGGCCAGCACGCCCGGCGCCGAGGTCGGCAATACGATGATCGCGCCATAGAGGCCCATCTCGATCTGCAGGTCGCCCCGTGTGCCGCTGTAGTAGGCATGCGTGCCGGGCGTCGCCGCGACGAAACTGTAGGTGACCGTGTTGCCGTGCGACGCCTCGCGCGTGAGCAGCCCGGGCACGCCGGTGAGCGCGGCCGGACACGAGCCGTCGGGATTGAGCGCCGCCGCGCACACCTGGAATCCCTGAAACAGAATCGACGTGTTGCCCGCGGCCGCGGGCAGGTTGTTCGTGAGCGTCACCGTGATCACGTCGCCCTGCCGCACGATCAGCGTCGGCCCGGGAATCTGCATGCTCGGGCAGTTCGCCCCCGTGATGCCCGCCGGCGAGAATCCCGCCGGCGCCGTGCGGCAGCCGTAGCCCCACGAATAGACGCTCGTGCCGTCCGGCTGGCTGATGCGGCTCGCTTCCGCGCTCAGGTCGAAATGCGTGCCGGTGATGCCCGGCGCGGCGGCCAGAACCGGCCCGCAGAGCAATGCGGCAAGCATTGCCACGGCGAGCCGTACGAGCCGTCCGGCACCCGTGCACATAGCGGTCCGGATGTCATGAGTGAAGTGGCCCACGATATTTCTCCTAGATGCAGGACTTCGTAGCCGGGTTGAGCGCGGCCGGGCAGATGCGGACCTCCGTCATCAGCCCCCCGAAGTTCTCGGCGTCGTTCGACAGGTGATCGAGATTCGGCGTGTAGAGGTAGTAGACCGACCCCGGCGCGTACTTCGTCGTGTCGCTCGCATCGAGAATCACGTCGATGGATTCGCCGCCGCCGAGCGTGATCGAGTTCGTGTAGTAGGTCATGTCGTTGCCGGCCATGTCGCGCAGCAACCGGGCGTTGACGCCGATCACGTGCATCCTCACGCCGAGCGACGCGAGCGTCTGGAATTCGGTGACGTCGAGATCGGAGATCCTGAGCAGCGCGCGGCCGCCGGCCGGGATATTGATGATGGTCGGCAGCGGCTGGGAAACATGGGCCGTGCCGTCGGCCACCGGGGTCTGCATCGGCCCCTGGGTCACCGTGTCCGGATAGCTGCGCCCGTTCAGCATGAAGTACTTGTCCTTCATGTCGGTGAACGGTTCCGGGTTGAACGTCATCCCCACGAAATGGAAGTTCGGATCGAAGCCGTGGATCTGCACCGGATACTCGACGTCGTATGCAGTCGAACCGTCGCCGTCGTTGTACGCGTAGAGCGTCGGCTTGCCGCTCTTGTCGTTGACGTGCCGCACGCCATTCGAAGGCGGCAGCGGCGTCGAGCACAGAATGTCGTTGCCGCACCGCGTACGAAGATCGCCTTGCTGCGCCACCAGCGCGGCGTACAGCGAATGGCCGGACGGCACCCGGTTCTGGCGCGGCCGCACGAAGATCTGGCCGACCATCCCCATCTGGAGGTGCTCCGGCGGCGTGATGTGGCAGTGCCAGAAGTAGGTGCCGGCATCGGGCGCGAGATAGTAATAGGTGAAGCTGGCGCCGATGTTGATCGCCACCGACGCATCCGGCACGCCGTCATAGAACGACGACGCATTCGGATAACCGTGGAAGTGCACCGTGTGCTGCTCGAACAGGTCGGGGCGCATGATCATGCCGACGTTCGTGAGCGTCAGGAAGAACTCGTCGTCCTCGTCGATCGCCATCTCGGGCGCCGGCATGTTGCCGTTCATCACGCCGATGTCCATGATCGGGCGCGGATCCACATGGCCGGTCAACTGGCCCGGCGGCGACGATTCCGGGTCGGGCACGAGGCCGACCGCGCCGTTGTAGGTCGGGTCGGTTCTCGGATCGCCGACCGTGTTGAACACCGATGCGAATTCCGTACCGGCGCGTCCGGCCTGGATGTCGGCAATGCCGGACAACGGGCCGAAGGCAAACAGGTACGTCTGCGTGCCGTCGGCCATGGTGGCGTACCCGTCACCGCCCGAGATCTGCTGACACTTGATGGCGCCGTTGACGATACCGGTCGGCGTGGAGTTCAGCCCGGTGAAGGACGGTCCGGTGTAGGCGGGTTCCGCACCGCCGGCCGGCAGCGCCGTCGGATGGGACGGCGTGGTGAACGGACATTGAACGCGAAACGTTTGGGCAAACGAGGGAACGGCGCACATCAGGAGCAACAGTGCCGCCACACTGCTGCAACACGCGCGGGTACTGAACATATGACCTCCATCCAAGGGGTCCGCCAGCGACACGCGCTGGACGTCATGCTCTGCTGCAGACGCGGGCCGCGAAGCTTTCACGGCCCGTACCGGCATTCTGCGGACGCGCGCGCAAGGCCGGGATGGGTCACCCTCCTACTTTTGCATAGGGGGTCCCCGGCGAACGGGGGCATCGTTTGCCGCACGATCGGCGCACACCGCGCGGGCATGCCGGCGGCGCGGCCAGCCGATGATCGAAATGACGGAAACGAGGGACCGGCGCCGAACGACGCGGCGATTCGGGGGAGGATGGCGGGCGACGCGGTAGACTTCGCTGTGGCGCAACCGCGGCGTTCAGGCCCTGGTGGCGGGCTTGCCGGCCTGCGACAGGAAAACGATGGGCAAAAAAAAGCGCCACGGAGACCGTGGCGCTAAAAAAGTTCTAGCCATTCCGAGGGCCGTGCTAGAACCTGAGAGACTGCGCGAAACACCGTTGCCGGTTAAACTCCTGAAACGATGTTTCGAAAACGTGAGACATTCTTTCCGTTTCCGCCCGACAAGTCAAGCGGTATTTGCACCGGTTTGTTCACTTTCCGGCAACGCTCATTTGAGCACTTTCCTAATAAACCAAGGGTGAACCCGTAAAATCTCATCCGATGAACGATTCACCCATGGAACATGCATCTTTTGACAATCATCCTACAATACCAACAAAATGAAATCGAGTTTCGGAAATAGAGAGAATCCCTCGTGTCGACATCTGTAACGCCTTCCGCGCCCCGAGACCGCGAATCGTCGCCGGACGAGATCACCGCGCTCGCGCGCGGCCTCGCCGTGCTGCGCCGCATCGCGGCCGCCGACGCCCCGGTCAGCAACCGCGAGCTGACCGAATTGACGGGCATCCCGAAACCGACCGTGTCGCGCATCACGGCGACGCTCGTCAGCGCCGGCTTCCTGTTCCAGCTGCCCGACAGCGAGCGCTTCGTGCTGACCGCGTCGGTGCTGGAGCTGAGCCACGGCTTCCTGCGCAACTTCGACATCCGCGCGCGCTCGCGGCCGTTCATGATCGAACTCGCCGAGCGCACGTCGCTGTCGGTGCACCTCGCGGTGCGCGACCGGCTCGACATGGTCGCGATCGACGTGATCCGGCCGCGCTCGGCCGTGCTCGTCACGCGCCTCGAGATCGGCTCGCGGATGGACATCGCGCGCACCGCGGTCGGCCGCGCGTATCTCGCGGCGCTGGAGGACGACGAGCGCCGCACGCTGCTCGACGCGCTGCGCGCGACGGCCGGCGACGACTGGCCGCACGTATCGGCGCGCCTGACCCCCGGCCTCGAGGACGCGATGCGCGCCGGCCACGCGATCGCGATCGGCGAATGGCGCGAAGGGCTGAATGCGGTCGCGGCCGGGTTCGTCGGCCCGTCGGGCCAGCGCTATTCGGTGAACTGCGGCGGCGCATCGAGTCAGTGCCCGCCCGAATGGCTGCAGGAACACGTGGTGCCCGCGCTGCACGAGTGCATCGCGAAAATCACCCGCGAGATCGGCGGCGCGCCGGCCCGGCGCAGCGCCGTGTAATCGATCCGTCATCGCCCCGTCGCGTTCTGTAACGACCGTAACCCGTTGAAAGATAGACGACTGGACTGTAACGGGGACGGGACGTAGGATCATGCCCATCGTCGCGCCGCATTCGCGGCGCGCACCGCTCTTTTCTTTTTCCGCGCAGACCGGAAGGGCCCGGACCGAGCCGGCCTTCCGGCACCGCATGCCCCTGCGCCGCCCAGGCCCGTTTTCCAGCCCGGTTTCGAGCCCGTTTCCCGGCCTGCCGAGCCGTCTTCCTGACAGAACCCGATGGACAATCAACAAAAGCCCACGCCCCCTTCGAAGGATCCCGCCTCCCCCGCCCCGCGCCGCCCGCGCCGCACGCTGGTGATCGGGACGCTCGCGGTCGTCGTCATCGGCGGCCTGCTGTGGTGGCACCCGTGGAACCGCACGCAGGCCGACGCGCAGGCGGCGGCCAGCGCGGCCTCCGGCGCGAGCGCAGGCGGCGGCCATCGCGGCCGCGGCGGCCCCGCCGCGATGGCGAACGTTCCGCAACCCGTATCGGTCGCGACCGCGACGCAGGGCGAGATGCCGATCGTGCTGTCCGCGCTCGGCACCGTGACGCCGCTCGCGAGCGTGACGGTCAAGACGCAGCTGTCGGGCTACCTGCAGTCGGTCGCGTTCCAGGAAGGCCAGATCGTCAGGAAGGGCGACCTGCTCGCGCAGATCGACCCGCGCCCGTACCAGGTCGCGCTCGAGAACGCCGAAGGCACGCACGCGCGCGACTCGGCACTGCTCGCGACGGCCCGCCTCGACCTGAAGCGCTACCAGACGCTGCTGTCGCAGGATTCGATCGCGTCGCAGACGGTCGACACCCAGGCATCGCTCGTCAAGCAATATGAAGGAACGGTGAAGACCGACCAGGCGGCGATCGATTCCGCGAAGCTGAACCTCGCGTACGCGCGCATCACGGCGCCGGTGTCGGGCCGCGTCGGCCTGCGCCAGGTCGACCCCGGCAACTACGTGACGCCGGGCGACACGAACGGGATCGTCGTGATCACGCAGCTGCAGCCGATGAGCGTGATCTTCACGACTTCGGAAGACAACCTGCCGCAGATCGTCAAGCAGGTGAACGCGGGCCGGAAACTGTCGGTCACCGCGTACAACCGCAACAACACGGTGCCGCTCGAGACGGGTTCGCTCGCCACGCTCGACAACCAGATCGACACCAGCACCGGCACGGTCAAGCTGCGTGCGACCTTCGATAACAAGGAAGGGCTGCTGTTCCCGAATCAGTTCGTGAACGCGCGGCTGCTGGTCGACGTGATGCGCGATGCGACGATCGTGCCGACGGCCGCCGTGCTGACGGGCTCGATCGGCCAGTTCGTGTACATCGTGAAGCCCGACAACACGGTGACGGTGCGCAAGGTCACGATCGGCCCGGTCGACGGCGAGCGCACAAGCATCGTCAGCGGCGTCGCGCTCGGCGAGCGCGTGGTCACCGACGGCTCCGACCGGCTGCGCGAAGGCGCGAAGATCACGATCCCGGCCGACAAGCCGAAAGGCGCGTCGGGCGCGCACGGCGCCGGCGCGGCGTCCGGCGCATCGGGCGCGGCCGCCCGCCGCGGCGGACACAAGCACGGCGCGTCGCAGGCAGCGGCCCCCGCGGCCCAGTAACGCGCGGGCCGCTCGATGAATCCATCCCGCCTCTTCATTCTCCGGCCGGTCGGCACCGCCCTCCTGATGGCGGCGATCATGCTGGCCGGTCTCGTCGCGCTGCGCTTCCTGCCGCTCGCCGCCCTGCCCGAGGTCGACTACCCGACGATCCAGGTCCAGACCTTCTATCCGGGCGCGAGCCCGGAGGTGATGACGTCGGCGGTCACCGCGCCGCTGGAGCGGCAGTTCGGCCAGATGCCGTCGCTGAACCAGATGTCGTCGCAAAGCTCGGCCGGCGCGTCGGTGATCACGCTGCAGTTCTCGCTCGACCTGCCGCTCGACATCGCCGAACAGGAAGTGCAGGCCGCGATCAACGCGGCCGGCAACCTGCTGCCGTCCGACCTCCCGGCCCCGCCGATCTATGCGAAGGTCAACCCGGCCGACGCGCCGGTGCTGACCCTCGCGATCACGTCGAAGACCCTGCCGCTCACGCAGGTGCAGGACCTGACCGACACGCGTCTCGCGATGAAGATCTCGCAGATCGCGGGCGTCGGCCTCGTCAGCCTGTCGGGCGGCAACCGGCCGGCCGTGCGGATCCAGGCGAACCCGACCGCGCTCGCGCAGTACGGGATGAACCTCGACGACCTGCGCACGACGATCTCGAACCTGAACGTGAACACGCCGAAGGGCAACTTCGACGGCCCGACGCGCGCGTACACGATCAACGCGAACGACCAGCTCACCAGCGCCGATCAATACAACGACGCGGTCGTCGCCTACAAGAGCGGCCGCCCGGTGATGCTGACCGACGTCGCGAAGATCGTCGCCGGCTCCGAGAACACCAAGCTCGGCGCGTGGGTCAATGCGGAGCCCGCGATCATCCTGAACGTGCAGCGCCAGCCGGGCGCGAACGTGATCGCGACCGTCGACGCGATCAAGGCGCAGCTGCCGAAGCTGCAGGAGACGCTGCCCGCCGCGCTCGACGTGCAGATCGTCACCGACCGCACGACGATGATCCGCGCCGCCGTGCGCGACGTGCAGTTCGAGTTGCTGCTCGCGGTCGCGCTGGTCGTGCTGGTGATGTACCTGTTCCTCGCGAACGTCTACGCGACCATCATCCCGAGCCTGTCGGTGCCGCTGTCGCTGATCGGCACGCTCGCGGTGATGTACATGGCCGGCTTCTCGCTGAACAACCTGTCGCTGATGGCGCTCACCATCGCGACCGGCTTCGTCGTCGACGACGCGATCGTGATGATCGAGAACATCGCGCGCTACGTCGAGGAAGGCGACACGGGACTCGAGGCCGCGCTGAAGGGCTCGAGACAGATCGGCTTCACGATCATCTCGCTGACGGTGTCGCTGATCGCGGTGCTGATCCCGCTGCTGTTCATGGGCGACGTGGTCGGCCGCCTGTTCCACGAGTTCGCGATCACGCTCGCGGTGACGATCGTGATCTCGGCGATCGTGTCGCTCACGCTCGTGCCGATGATGTGCGCGAAGCTGCTGCGCCATTCGCCGCCGCCGGAGAGCCACCGCTTCGAGGCGCGCGTGCACCGCGCGATCGACTGGGTGATCGCGCGCTACGGGGTCGCGCTCGAATGGGTGCTGAACCGCCAGCGCTCGACGCTCGTCGTCGCGGTGCTGACGCTCGTGCTGACCGGCCTGCTCTACGTGTTCATACCGAAGGGCTTCTTCCCCGCGCAAGACACCGGCGTGATCCAGGCGATCACGCAGGCGCCGCAGTCGATCTCGTACGGCGCGATGGCCGAACGCCAGCAGGCGCTCGCGGCCGAGATCCTGAAGGATCCGAACGTCGCGAGCCTCACGTCGTTCATCGGCGTCGACGGCAGCAACATCACGCTGAACAGCGGCCGGATGCTGATCAACCTGAAGGCGCGCGACGCCCGCTCCGAATCGTCCGCGCAGATCATCCGCGACCTGCAGCAGCGCGTCGCGAACGTGACCGGCATCTCGCTGTTCATGCAGTCGGTACAGGACCTGACGATCGACTCCACAGTGAGCCCGACGCAGTACCAGTTCATGCTGACGAGCCCGAACCCGGACGAGTTCGCGACCTGGGTACCGAAGCTCGTCACGCGGCTGCAGAAGGAGCCGTCGCTCGCCGACGTCGCGACCGACCTGCAGAGCAACGGCCAGTCGGTCTACATCGAGATCGACCGCGCGAGCGCCGCGCGCTTCGGCATCACGCCGGCGACCGTCGACAACGCGTTGTACGACGCGTTCGGCCAGCGCATCGTGTCGACCATCTTCACGCAGTCGAACCAGTACCGCGTGATTCTCGAGTCGGAGCCGAAGGAGCAGCATTACGCCGAATCGCTGAGCGACATCTACCTGCCGTCCGCGGGCGGCGGCCAGGTGCCGCTGTCGTCGATCGCGTCGTTCCACGAGCGGCCGTCGCCGCTGCTCGTCGCACACCTGTCGCAGTTCCCGTCGACGACGATCTCGTTCAACCTCGCGCCGGGCGCGTCGCTCGGCGAGGCCGTGAAGGCAATCGGCGCCGCCGAGCAGGACATCGGCCTGCCCGGCTCGTTCCAGACGCGCTTCCAGGGCGCCGCGCTCGCGTTCCAGGCGTCGCTGTCGAACCAGCTGTTCCTGATCCTCGCGGCGGTCATCACGATGTACATCGTGCTCGGCGTGCTGTACGAGAGCTACATCCACCCGATCACGATCCTGTCGACGCTGCCGTCGGCCGGCGTCGGCGCGCTGCTTGCGCTGATGATCACCGGGCACGACCTCGACATCATCGGGATCATCGGGATCGTGCTGCTGATCGGCATCGTGAAGAAGAACGCGATCATGATGATCGACTTCGCGCTCGAAGCCGAGCGGGTCGAAGGCAAGCCGCCGCGCGAGGCGATCTACCAGGCGTGCCTGCTGCGCTTCCGGCCGATCCTGATGACGACGCTCGCCGCGCTGCTCGGCGCGGTGCCGCTGATCGTCGGCGCGGGTGCGGGCTCCGAGCTGCGCCAGCCGCTCGGGATCGCGATCGCGGGCGGCCTGATCGTGTCGCAGGTGCTGACGCTGTTCACGACGCCGGTGATCTACCTCGGCTTCGACAGCCTCGCGCGCCGCGTGCGCGGCTGGTTCGAGCGGCACGGCCCCGGCGCCGGCACGCGCACGGACGTGTAAGCAATGAACCTGTCGCGCCCCTTCATCACCCGCCCCGTCGCGACGACGCTGCTCGCGCTCGGCGTCGCGCTCGCGGGCCTGTTCGCATTCATCAGGCTGCCGGTGTCGCCGCTGCCGCAGGTCGACTTCCCGACCATCTCGGTGCAGGCGTCGCTGCCCGGCGCGAGCCCCGAGACAGTCGCGACCAGCGTGACGAGCCCGCTCGAGCGGCACCTCGGCTCAATCGCCGACGTCAGCGAAATGACGTCGACCAGCACCGTCGGCAACGCGCGGATCATCCTGCAGTTCGGGCTGAACCGCGACATCGACGGCGCCGCGCGCGACGTGCAGGCCGCGATCAACGCGGCGCGCGCCGACCTGCCCGCGTCGCTCAGGAGCAACCCGACGTATCGCAAGGTCAACCCGGCCGACTCGCCGATCATGATCGTGTCGCTCACGTCGGAAACGTCGTCGCCCGCGAAACTGTACGACGCCGCGTCGACGGTGCTGCAGCAGTCGCTGTCGCAGATCGACGGGATCGGCCAGGTGTCGGTGAGCGGCTCCGCGAACCCGGCCGTGCGCGTCGAGCTCGAGCCGCATGCGCTGTTCCACTACGGGATCGGCCTCGAGGACGTGCGCGCGGCGCTCGCGTCCGCGAACGCGAACAGCCCGAAGGGCGCGATCGAGTTCGGCCCGAAGCACTACCAGCTCTATACGAACGACCAGGCGTCGCAGGCGTCGCAGTACAGCGACCTCGTCGTCGCTTACCGCAAAGGCGCGGCCGTGCGGCTGTCCGACCTGTCCGAGGTCGTGGACGGCGTCGAGGACCTGCGCAACCTCGGTTTGTCGAACGGCAAGCGCGCGGTGCTCGTGATCCTCTACCGCTCGCCCGGCGCGAACATCATCGAGACGATCGACCGCGTGCGCGCGGCGCTGCCGCAGCTCACCGCGTCGCTGCCGGCCGACATCACGGTCACGCCGGTGCTCGACCGTTCGACGACGATCCGTGCGTCGCTGAAGGACACCGAGCACACGCTGCTGATCGCGGTCAGCCTGGTCGTGATGGTCGTGTTCCTGTTCCTGCGCAACTGGCGCGCGACGCTGATCCCGAGCGTCGCGGTGCCGATCTCGATCGTCGGCACGTTCGGCGCGATGTACCTGCTCGGCTTCTCGATCGACAACCTGTCGCTGATGGCGCTGATCGTCGCGACCGGCTTCGTCGTCGACGATGCGATCGTCGTGCTCGAGAACATCACGCGCCACATCGAGAACGGCAAGCCGAGGTTGCAGGCCGCGTTCGACGGCGCGCGCGAGGTCGGCTTCACCGTGCTGTCGATGAGCATCTCGCTCGTCGCGGTGTTCCTGCCGATCCTGCTGATGGGCGGCATCGTCGGGCGGCTGTTCCGCGAGTTCGCACTGACGCTGTCGCTCGCGATCGGCGTGTCGCTCGCGGTGTCGCTCACCGTCACGCCGATGATGTGCGCGCGGCTGCTGCGCGAAGCGCACGACGTGCAGGAGGAAGGCCGCCTCGGCCGCTTCCTCGAGCGCTTCTTCACGCGGATGCAGCGCGGCTACGAGCGCTCGCTGTCGTGGGCGCTGCGCCGCCCGCTGCTGGTGCTGCTGATCCTGTTCGCGACGATCGGGCTGAACGTCTACCTGTACATCATCGTGCCGAAGGGCTTCTTCCCGCAGCAGGACACCGGGCTGATGATCGGCGGCATCCAGGCCGACCAGTCGACCTCGTTCCAGGCGATGAAGCTGAAGTTCGCCGAGATGATGCGGATCGTGCAGGCGAACCCGAACGTGAAGAGCGTCGCGGGCTTCACCGGCGGCACGCAGACCAACTCGGGCTTCATGTTCGTCACGCTGAAGGACCGCACCGAGCGCAAGCTGTCGGCCGACCAGGTGATCCAGCAGTTGCGCAGGCCGCTGTCGGACGTCGCGGGCGCGCGCACGTTCCTGCAGGCCGCGCAGGACATCCGCGTCGGCGGCCGGCAAAGCAGCGCGCAGTACCAGTTCACGCTGCTCGGCGATTCGAGCGCCGAGCTGTACAAGTGGGCACCGCTCCTGACCGAGGCGCTGCAAAAGCGCGCCGAGCTGACCGACGTGAACTCCGACCAGCAGCAAGGCGGCCTCGAGGCGATGGTGACGATCGACCGCGCGAGCGCCGCGCGGCTCGGCATCAAGCCCGCGCAGATCGACAACACGCTGTACGACGCGTTCGGCCAGCGCCAGGTCTCGACGATCTACAACCCGCTGAACCAGTACCACGTCGTGATGGAGGTCGCGCCGAAATACTGGCAGAGCCCGGAGATGCTGAACCAGGTGTGGATCAGCACGTCGGGCGGCAGCGCGAACGGCTCGCAGACCACCAACGCGGCGGCCGGCACCTTCGTCGCGACCTCGGCCGGCACGTCGAGCGCCGGCACGGCCGCGACGAGCGCCGCGGCGATCGCGTCCGATTCCGCGCGCAACCAGGCGCTGAACTCGATCGCGTCGAGCGGCAAGTCGAGCGCGTCGTCGGGCGCGGCGGTGTCGACGTCGAAGTCGACGATGATTCCGCTGTCCGCGATCGCGACCTTCGGCCCGAGCACGACGCCGCTGTCGGTCAACCACCAGGGGCTGTTCGTCGCGACGACGATCTCGTTCAACCTGCCGCCGGGCGTGTCGCTGTCGCAGGCGACCCAGGTGATCTACCAGACGATGGCGCAGATCGGCGTGCCGCCGACGATCGTCGGCAGCTTCCAGGGCACCGCGCAGGCGTTCCAGCAGTCGCTGAACAACCAGCCGATCCTGATTCTCGCGGCGCTGCTGGCCGTCTACATCGTGCTCGGGATCCTGTACGAGAGCTACATCCACCCGATCACGATCCTGTCGACGCTGCCGTCGGCCGGCGTCGGCGCCCTGCTCGCGCTGCTGCTGTTCAAGACCGAGTTCAGCATCATCGCGCTGATCGGCGTGATCCTGCTGATCGGTATCGTGAAGAAGAACGCGATCATGATGGTCGACTTCGCGATCGACCAGACGCGCAACGCCAACAAATCGTCGTTCGATGCGATCCACGAGGCGTGCCTGCTGCGCTTCCGGCCGATCATGATGACCACGATGGCGGCACTCCTCGGCGCACTGCCGCTCGCGTTCGGCCACGGCGACGGCGCCGAGTTGCGCGCGCCGCTCGGGATCGCGATCGCCGGCGGCCTGATCATGTCGCAGGTGCTGACGCTCTATACGACGCCGGTCGTCTATCTGTACATGGACCGGTTCCGCGTGTGGGGCGAAAAGCGCCGCAACCGCCGCGGCGATTCGGGCGGACCGGCGGTGGCCGGGGATTAAGCGGACCACGAGCAGGCGGCCGCGCCACGCGGCCGCCTGACAGGCTTGCACGCAAGCGGCGATCGGCTATCGTGTGTCCATGCCCACCCTCGCGCCCCGTCCCGGGGACCCGCCATGAACGTCCAGCTGAACCATACGATCGTCTGGTGCCGCGACAAGCACGCATCGAGCCGCTTCCTCACCGAGCTTCTGGAATTGCCGGCGCCGACGCCGTTCGGCGCGATGCTGGTCGTCCAGCTCGACAACGGCGTGTCGCTCGATTTTTATGAAAAAGAGGGAGAGATCACGGCCCAGCACTACGCGTTCCTGACCGACGAGGCCGGCTTCGACCGCGTGTTCGCGCGCATTCGCGCGCGCGGCCTGCCGCACTGGGCCGATCCGGCGAAGCGGCAGCCCGGTGAGATCTACCGCCATGACGGCGGTCGTGGTGTGTATTTCGACGATCCGGACGGTCACTTCCTCGAGGTGATGACGCGGCCGTACGTGCTGAACGGATAACGAAGCGCGTCGGCCGGTGTTGCACCGGCCGACGCGGCGGCGCGGGCAGCGCCCTCGGTCGGACGCCGCCCCGCCCGGACGCCCGCTGACTCCGTTACTCGGCGGCGGCAGCCGTCTTGCGCGGACGGCGCGCGCGGGGCGCCGTCTTGCGGGCCGGCTTCTTCGGCTTGGCGCCGGCTGCTGCGTCGGCGGCCGCTTCAACGGTCGATTCGGCGGCCGGTGCGGCTTCGTGCGACGGCTGCGCGGCAGCCGCCGAGGCACCGTACTCGCCGGCCGTCGGCGCCGCGTGCTGCGCCGCGACGTGCCGGTCCTCACCGTGGTCCGCGTCGCGATGCGTCGCTACTGCCTGCTTGCCTTCCGCATGCTTGCCTTCGGTGTGCTTGCCTTCCGCGTGCTTGTCGCCACCGTGCTTCGCACCGCCGTGCGCGGCCTCGTCCGGATTCGCCGCCGTGTGACGGCCGGCCCCCTTCGCATCGCCCGCCTGCTTCACGCCGGCCTTCTTCGCCCCTGCCTTCTTCGCCGCGGTCTTGCGCGCGCGCTTGCGGCCGTCCTTCGCGTCACCGTGCGTGTCGGCCGCCTCATTCGCGTCGGCCGTCGCGGCCGGCACGAGCGCCGCTTCGTTCACGACGTCGACGACGTCCGCCTCGTCCGCATCGACCCGCACGCTTTCGCCGACCGCCGCTTCCGCCTGCTGCCCGCGGCGCCGCGGCTCGCGCTCGGCCGTTGCGGCTTCCCCGTGGCGCCCGCCGTGACCGTGCTGCGCGCCGCCCGTATCGCGCGCCGCCGCCACCGGCTCGGCCGCCGCCGCGGACTGGCGTGGCCGCGACACGAACGCGCCCGACTTGTCGTCGCGACCCACCTCGAGCAGGCCGCGCGCCTGCGCTTCGTCGAGCAGGTTGCCGAATGCGCGGAAACCGTAATACGACTCGTTGAAGTCCGGCTTGCGGCGCTTGATCGCGCTCTTGAGTACCGAAGCCCAGATCTTGCCGACGTCGTCGCGCTCCGACGCCAGCGCATCGAACGTCTCGACCGCGAGCGCGATCGCCTCGCTGCGGCGCACTTCCAGTTCCGGCTTGCGCGACGGCTCGTCGGCGCGCTTCGCGCCGCCGTTACCGGTGCGCTGCTGTTCGCGCTTCGCCAGCGCGCGCTGCTGCTCGCGCACCAGGTCGTCGTAGAAAATGAATTCGTCGCAGTTCGCGACCAGCAGGTCCGACGTCGACTTCTTCACGCCGACCCCGATCACCTTCTTCGCGTTCTCGCGCAGCTTCGACACGAGCGGCGAGAAATCCGAGTCGCCGCTGATGATCACGAACGTATCGACGTGCGACTTCGTGTAGCAGAGATCGAGCGCGTCCACGACGAGCCGGATGTCGGCCGAATTCTTGCCCGACTGGCGCACGTGCGGAATCTCGATCAGCTCGAAGCTCGCCTCGTGCATCGAGGCCTTGAAGCCCTTGTAGCGCTCCCAGTCGCAATACGCCTTCTTCACGACGATGCTGCCCTTCAGCAGCAGCCGCTCCAGCACGGGCTTGATGTCGAATTTCTCGTACTTCGCGTCGCGCACGCCGAGCGCGACGTTCTCGAAGTCGCAGAACACGGCCATGCTGACGTTGTCCAGGGGTAATGCCATGTGTACTCCAACCGGTTGGCCGCCGCGTTGTATTTCTTGGCGGCGAAAAATGCATCGCGCACATGATAGCCGGTCGGCGGGGCGATTCCGCGATCCGTGCGCGCGAGCGCGCGGAGACGGGGCGCCGCGCCGGCCGTTTCGGTGCGGTACAGCCCCAATTACCCGAGCGCCGCCGCCCCGATCGACATACACTTGAGTATCGGTCGTCCGTCCCTATCTGGAAGGACGACGCATCGAGCAAGGAGCGGTTTCATGACGACGAAGGTATTGCTGATTGGCGCGACCGGCCGCACCGGCCGGGCCTGCGCGGATCTGCTGCTGGAGCAGCCGGAATTCGAGGTGACTGCGCTGGTGCGCCGGCACGGCTATGCGCTGCCGGGCGCGAAGGTCGTCGAGGCCGATCTGACGGGCGATTTCTCGCACGCGTTCCAGGGCATCACGCACGTGATCTACGCGGCCGGCTCGGCGGAATCGGAAGGCGCCGCCGAAGAGGAGCAGATCGACCGCGACGCGGTCGCGCGCGCGGCCGAGCATGCGCTCGCCTACAACGTGCAGAAGCTGGTCGTGATCAGTTCGCTGACCGCGTACTGGCCGGAGCGCAGCGGCGACGCGCTGCGCCACTACTCGCAGATGAAGCGCGAAGGTGACGACCGCGTGATCGCGTCGGGCATCGATTACGTGATCCTGCGCCCCGGCCCGCTCGCGGACGGCCCGGGCGTCGGCAAGATCGCGCTGACCGAGGAGCCGCTCGACGCAGCGCCGCCGGTGTCGCGCCAGGATGTCGCGTGGGCCGCGATCGAGGCGATCAAGCTGGGCATTTCGCGCAAGGTCATCGGCTTCGTCGGCGGCAGCGTGCCGATCGAACAGGCGTTGCGCGCCTGACGCTTGCCCGGCCTGCCCGCGCCGCCACGGGGCGGCCGCGTGTCATCGCGCCTGCGGCCCGCGAAGCGGGCCGCTTTACGGCGGGCTGACCGCCTGCGGATGGCTGCTTACGGCTTCGGATGCGCGTCGGCCCACGCCTTCACCGCGCCGAGCGTGTTCTCGACATGCTTGTCGGGCGACAGGCTCGTATATTCGTACAACACCTTCCCTTCCGGCGAAATCACGTAGGACACGCGGTTCGCGCGATCGAGCGCGGGCAGCTTCGCGTCGTATTCGCGGATGATCTTCGCGTCCGGATCGGCCGCGACCGGGAACTTGCTGCGGCACTCGCTCACCGAGAACTTCGTCAGCGTGTCGATGTTGTCCGCGGATACGCCGATCACCGTCGCGCCGTAAGCCTTGTAACGATCGACCGCGTCCGCGAACGCATGCGCCTCGATGGTGCAGCCCTTCGTGAACGCGGCCGGGTAGAAGTACAGCACAACCGGTCCGTGCTTCAGCGCATCGGCCAGCGAGTACGTGTAAGTCTTGCCGCCCAGCGACGCCTGCGTCGTGAAGTCGGGCGCCGCGGCGCCCGGCTTCAATTCCGCCTGCGCGACCCGCGCATGGCCGGCCACCAGCAGCGCTGCCGCGGCGCCCACCCATAGTTTTCGCTTCATCTGCGTCCTCATTTCTTATAAAGTCAGCCTCGATGTAGGCCGCATCGGCGTTCGCCTGTCGAACGCCGATGTGCGCGACCCGGTCCAGCGGCCGTGCCAGCCGCGGCCGGCCGGTTAAAGATTTCGCGCAGCCTGCCGTTATTTCTTCCGGACAACCAGTTCCAGCCCTTCACGTCAGCGAGACACATGGAAGCCAACAGGAAACAGACGCCACGCAAGGGCTCCTGGCGCAATGCCTTGCATACGCTGCGCCGCTTCGCCTGGTCGGGCGGCGCGCTGATGCCTGCGCGCGCCGGCGCGCCGCGCCGCGACGACACCGTGCGCAACTGGCTGGAACAGACGGTCGGCACGGTGGACTTCCTCGCCCATGTCGACCGCGAGCTGCGTTTCCTGTACGTGTCCGATGCGAGCCTGCGCTTCATCGGCTATCACCGCGACTACCTGCACACGCTGACGCTGCGCGACCTGATCGCGGAACAGGATACCGCGACGCTCGAAGGCCTGCTTGCACGCGCCGCGCGCTCCGGCCAGGTCGAGAAGGCGACGATGTGCATCGTCAAGTCGCTCACCTACCCGCTCGACGTCGAGGTCCGCGCGTTCAAGAGCCGCCACCACGGCGTCGACGGCTTCGCGATCGCGGCGTTCGACGTGTCGGCCTGGCGTGCGCTCGAGGCACGCCTGACGTACGAGATGCACCACGACCCGATGACGGGGCTCGGCAACCTGTCCGCACTCGTGCCGGCGCTGATGCGCGCGCAGCAGGCCGCCGACGAAAGCGGCACCTGTGCCGCCCTGCTGCTGCTCGACCTCGACGACTACCAGCGCATCAACCGTGCGCTCGGCTACGACGCCGGCGACACGCTGTTGCGCGACACCGCGCAGCGGCTGCAGGCGCTCGTCGCGCCCGGCGAGCAGCTCGCGCGTGTCGCGAGCGACAAGTTCGCGGTCGTGCTCACCGCACCGGACCGCGCACACGCGAGCAATGCCGCGGACGCGCTCGCGCGCCGGCTGCAGGCCGCGGTGCGCGAACCTTACGCGTACCAGGGGCAGACCGTCCACCTGTCCGCGAGCATCGGCATCGCCGTGTACCCGGACGAACGGGCCGCGCCGCATCGCGCGCAGCATCACAGCCCGCTGCTGCGCCGCGCCGACCACGCACTCGCGCAGGCGAAGGCATCGGGCGGCAACGCGCTCGCGTTTCACGCGCCGGTCGACGATCCGGCCGACGCCGAGCGGCTCAAGCTCGAAGCCGACCTGTACGACGGCGTGCGCAACGGCGAGTTCTCGCTCCACTTCCAGCCGATCACGCGCAGCCAGTCGGGGGCGGTGGACGGCGTCGAGGCGCTGATCCGCTGGCGTCATCCGGTGCACGGCCTCGTGCCGCCGGCGACCTTCATTCCGCTCGCCGAATCGATCGGCCTGATCAACTATCTCGGCAACTGGGTGCTCAAGGCCGCGTGCATGCAGCTCGTCGCCTGGGATCGCCAGGGGCTCGCGCTGCAGTACGTGGCGGTCAACGTGTCGCCGCAGCAGTTCCGCGACCCGCGCTTCACGCAGAGCGTGCGCGAGGCGATCGCGCTGACGGGCATCGACCCGCGCCGCATCGTGCTGGAAATCACCGAAAGCCTGCTGATGCACGACCCCGTGCAGGCGAAGGGGCTGCTCGAGGAGCTGACCGAGCTCGGCATCCGCTTCGCGATCGACGATTTCGGCACCGGCTATTCGAGCCTCGCGTACCTGCAGCGCTTCCCGCTCGCGAAGCTGAAGATCGACCGCAGCTTCGTCGAGAACCTGCTGACGTCGCGCAACGACCGCGCGATCGTGTCGGCGGTGGTCGGCCTCGCGCAGACGCTCGATCTCGAGCTTGTCGCGGAAGGCGTCGAGACCGAGGCGCAGCGCGAACTGCTGACCGAGATGGGCTGCAACCACATCCAGGGCTGGCTCGTGTGCCAGGCGCTGCCGTCCGAGGAACTCGCACGGCGCTTCGAGGCGCAGCAGCTGCGCCTGCACGCCGCCTGACGCGCGCGGCGAACCGGATAGATCCGTATGTCAATCACCGCACACCTGCCCCGCACGGCGCTGCTCGACAAGCTGTGGGCCCGGATGAACGAACGGGGCGACTTCCCGCTGCTGTCGGAGTCGCTGCGCGCGACGATGGCCGCGATGAAGAACGACGACCTCGACTTCACCGCGCTCGTGCGCGTCGTGCTGTCGGATTTCGCGCTCACGCAGAAAGTCCTGCGGCTCGCCAATTCCGCGATGTACATGGCGTTCGGCGGCAACATCACGACCGTCACGCGGGCGCTGATGGTGCTCGGCATGGACACGGTCGGCCATCTGGTCGTCGGGCTGAAGCTCGTCGACCACTTCCACCACAGCACGCCGCGCCGCATCGACGCGAAGCTCGAGCTGAACCGCGCGCTGCTGTCCGGCTGCGTCGCCCGCAAGCTCACCGAGCACGCGGAGCTGCGCGGCGGCGAGGAAGCCGTCGTCTGCACGCTGATGCGCCAGGTCGGCAAGCTGCTGGTGGTCTGCTATCTCGACAGCGAATGGGACCGGATCCGCCGTCGCGCCGCCGAGCTGGACGGCGACGATGCGGCCGCGTGCATCGACGTGCTCGGCGTCGGCTTCGACGAGATCGGCCTCGAGGCCGCCGCGAGCTGGCGGCTGCCCGACGTGATCCGCGCCGGGATGGCCGACGACGATGGCCGTACCGCGCATGCCGCGAGCCTCGACGAGGACGATGACGACGCCGACCGCCAGCGCTCCCGCGACGCGTGCGCCGACGACAGCCCCGGCCGCGTACGCTGGCTGCGCGCGGTGAGCCGCTGCTCGACCGATGTCGCCGGTGCGCTCGCGATGCCCGCGGGGCCGCAGCGCGACGCGCACATCGCGGTGCTCGCGCAGCACTACAGCCAGGAGCTGGACATCGACGCCGACGCGCTGGTGGCGATCGCCGACCGGCTCGCATCCGAGGAAGCGAGCGACACCGTGATGCGCGAGATCGTCGAGCTGCGCGCGAACGCCGACGCGATCGCGCGGGCGCAGCCCGATCCCGAGGCATGCCTCGAGGCCGGTCTCGCGGACCTGCGCGCGCTGCCGTCCGAGCACGTGCTGACGCCGGTGCTCGCGCTCGCGTCGGAAAGCCTGCTCGCGGGCCTCGCGTTCACGCGCACCGTGATGTTCGTGCGCCGGGAAGACAGCGCGTTCGCCGCGCGTCTCGGCTTCGGCCCGGGCGTCGATGCGGCGCTCGACCGGCTGTGCTTCGACGAGCGCTTCGAGCCGGACGTGTTCCATCTCGCGATCACGAACTCGGTCGGCATCTTCATCGAGCAGGCGCAGGACCCGAAGATGGTGAAGCGCCTGCCCGCGTGGTATCTCGACGCGCTTCCGGACACGCGCGCGTTCGTGCTGCTGCCGGTGCGCGTCGGCGCGAAAACGGTCGGCCTGCTGTACGGCGACTGGGCCGGCGCGCAGCCGGCGCGCAAGATCACGCAGCAGGAGATGAGCGTGCTCAACGAACTCGCGCGCGAACTGGGGCGGTTCTTTCCCGCGTAATCGGCGTGATGCGGGCGGCGCCCCAAAAGCAAACCGGCCGCAAAAGCGGCCGGCTGCAGGTACGACGGATCGAAATGCTTACTTGAGCGTGACCGGCACGCTGAAGTACTTCTTCGCGAGGTTGTCGATCGTGCCGTCGGCCTTCAGTTCCTTCAGCGCCTGATCGAGCGCGGTCTTCAGTGCCGCGTCGTTCTTGCGCAGGCCGAAGCCGACGCCCGAACCGAGGATCTCGGCATCGCTGACCGTGCCGCCGGCGAAGCCGAAGCCCTGGCCTTGCGGCTTCGACAGGAAGCCCTTCGAGCCGGCCTCCGAATCCTGGAACGCCGCGTCGAGACGGCCCGACTTCAGGTCGGCGTAGGCCAGGTCCTGCGTCTGGTACGGCACGACTTCGACGCCGGCCGGCGCCCACTTCTTCTTCGCGTACGCTTCCTGGATCGTGCCCTGCAGCACGCCGACGCGCTTGCCCTTCAGTGCTTGCGGGGTCGGCTGCAGGCCGCTGCCCTGCTTCGCGATCAGCTGGTTCGGGATCGTGTAGATCGGATCGGTGAACGCGATCGCGTGCTTGCGCTGGTCGGTGATCGTCATGTCCGAGTTGATCGCGTCGAACTTGCGCGCCTGCAGCGCGGGGATCAGGCCGTCGAAGTCGTTCTCGACCCACACGCACTTCGTCTTCAGCTTCGCGCACACCGCGTTGCCGATGTCGATGTCGAAGCCGGTCAGCTTGCCGTCGGGCGTCTTGTATTCGAACGGCGCGTACGAGGCCTCGACGCCGAACCGGATCTCCTTCAGATCCGCTGCCATCGCGCTGCCTGCCGCCACGGCCGATGCCGCCACTACCGCGTGCGCGGCCACTTTACGCCAATCCAACTTCATCAGGTGTTCTCCTCGATACTCGAATGTTCCGGAACTACGGGCGCATGCATCATCGCAGGGTCGGATGACGACGCCAATGCCGATGCCGCGCCTTGATGCGGCGCAACAGCCGCAAGGCCGCGATTGTACCAATCCGCGCGGCCCGGCACGGCAAAGCGCCCGCCGGCCCGCGATGCTGCGCTGCGTGCACGATGACGGCAGGATGCGCCGTCGAACTTGCAAGACGATGTCGCAAATACGCAAGCGTGTCGCACGGGCCATCCGCGCGGCATGCGGGCGTCGATCGCAAAAAAGGAAATGCGGCCGGACGATGCGCGGGCCGCGGCCCCCGCAGCCACGCGCCATCGGCCTTGGATCAGACGAGTGCGGCCAGCGTCTCGCGCGTCGTATCGACCACGAGCAGCCCCGCGCGCAGGCCCGGCTTGACAGCCGGATTCGGAAACACGATGCGCTCCTCGTCGTGCTGCACCGTGTAGCGGTATTCGCCGTCCTGCGCGAGCACGGTGCCGCGCGCGAACGCGGTGAAATTCGCGACGTCGGCCGCGACGAACAGCTCGAGTGCATCGCTCTGCTTCGTGATCTGATCGATCACGGTGAACACGCGCGGCAACTTGGCGTCGACGTCGCGCGGCGCACCTGACACGAGCTTGCGCACCGCACGGTCCGCCGGCGCGAAGCGCGACAGGTCGTTCTGGCCGAACGGCCGCACCTTGCCGAGTTCGAGCGTGCACGCGAGCGCGCCGCAGTGCTCGGCCGTGTAATGCGAATACGTGTTGCCCTTCGCGGTATGCAGCAGCACGGCCGCGATGCGCGCATCGCCGAGCCATTCGACCATCTTGCGGGCCGGCGGCGTGCCCGTGTGGGGCAGCAGCGCGAACTGTTCGAACACCGATGCGCGGATCGCCGTGTGCATGTCGACATGCCAACGCGCGCTGCCTGCCGGCGCGGCCGCGAAGAACGCGGCGGCCGCCCCTTCGAGCTGCACCGCGCGCGGCGCTTCGCGGCTCGCGGGCACTTGTGCGTGACGGCCGCTGAACAGGCGGTTCAGGTCGTCGTCGAGATAGCGTGCGCCCGCGCGCATCGCCGGCACGTTGCCGAGCACGACGAGCAGGCGGCACGCGAGCGGCAACGTGCCCGCCGCGAGATCGCGCACGAGCATCGACAGCAGCTCGATCGGCGCGGTCTCGTCGCCATGCACGCCGGCCGACACGAGCACGCTCGCACGCGCCGCAGCGCCCGCTTCGTCCGCTGCCGGCTCGAGCGCGAGCAGCCCGTCGCCGAGCCATTGCCAGCGCACCGCACCGTTCGCGCACGTGCCGACCTTCACGGCCGGCGCGTCGCCCGCGAGCGTGAACGCTAGGAAGTCGTCGAGCAGCACGGCGGCCGGCATGCGGGACTCAGCGCTGGAAGTCATACAGCGACCCGACGCGCAGGATCTGCGTGAGCTCGTCGAGCGCCGTGCGCGATTCGTCGAGCAGCGTCGGATCGGCGAGGTCTTCCGGTGCGAGACGGTCGCGGTAGTGCTTTTCGATCCACGCGTCGAGCGACGCGAACAGCGTGTCGTTGATCCACACGTTCGACGTGACGGCCGCACGCTCGGCGTCGTTCAGCACGACGCGCAGGCGCAGGCAAGCCGGGCCGCCGCCGTTCTTCATGCTTTCGCGCAGGTCGAACACGAGCACGTCGCGGATCGGGCCGTTGCCGGCCGCGAGCTGGTCGAGATAGGCGGCAACGTTCGCGTTCTCGCGGCATTCCTGCGGCACGACGAGCACCTGCGAGCCGTCCGCGCGCGACAGCAGCTGGCTGTTGAACAGGTACGACGTGACCGCATCGTTCACGCTCACGGCCGCATCGGGCACCTCGATCACGTTCAGCCGCGCGCCGCGCGCGTCGAGCGTGGCGGTCAGCGTGTCGTAGATCGCCTGCTTGTTGACGAACGCGCGCTCGTGCGTGAACAGCGTGTCGCGGTTGCCGACCGAGATCACGTCGTTGTGGAACACGCCTGCATCGATCACGTCCGGATCCTGCTGCGCATAGACCGTCGCCGTTTCGGCGAGACCGTGGCGATGCGCGACCGCGCGGCTCGCCTCGAAGGTCTGGCGCGCCGGGAAACGCTTCGGCTCCGCGCCGCGGCGGTATTCCGCGCGGCCGTACACGAAGAACTCGACGCCCGGCAGGCCGTATTCGGCGCAAAAGCGCGTGTGGTTGGCCGCGCCCTCGTCGCCGAGTGCCGGCGTGCCCGTCAGCGCCTCGTGCACCGCGAAGTGCGCGGGATCGGCGAACAGCGTCGACAGCGTGCGGCGCGTCGCTTCGTGCTCGATCGCGCGATGCAGCTTGCTGCACAGGTTGGCCGGCGTGAAGTGCACGCGGCCGTCGCTCGTGTCGGCCGACGGGCTGACGGTCGCCGCGTTCGCGGTCCACATCGCCGACGCCGAGCTCGCCGCGGCGAGCAGCTCGGGCGCCTGCTTCGCGGCCTTCGCGATCACGTCCGCGTCCTTGCCGGAGAAGCCGAGCTCGCGCAGCAGGCGCAGCGACGGGCGCTCCTGCGGCGGCAGCACGCCTTGCGCGAAGCCGAGATCCGCGAGCTGCTTCATCTTGCGCAGCCCCTGCTTCGCGGCGGCCTTCGGATTCGCGGCCGACTTCTCGTTGTTGAGCGACGCCACGTTGCCGAACGACAGCCCGGCGTAGTTGTGGGTCGGGCCGACGAGTCCGTCGAAATTGGCTTCTTGTGCGTTCATCGTCGTTCCCTCGATCAGAAATGCAGGCCCGGCGACAGGCTCGCGGGCAAGGTCAGTTGGGTGCTTTCCACCGACGCCATCGGATACGCGCAATAGTCGGCCGCGTAGTACGCGCTCGGCCGATGGTTGCCCGAGCGGCCCGTGCCGCCGAACGGCGCGGCGGACGATGCGCCGTTGGTCGGGCGGTTCCAGTTGACGATCCCTGCACGAATCGTGCGGCGGAAGTGGTCCCACGCGTTGGCGTCGTCGGCCAGCAGGCCGGCCGACAGGCCGAACGCCGTGTCGTTCGCGCGCTCGATCGCTTCGTCGAACGTCGCGTAGCGGACGATCTGCGCGAGCGGGCCGAAGTGCTCTTCGTCGGGCAGGTTCGCCACGCCGGTCACGTCGATGATCGACGCGTTCACGAAGCCCAGGCGCGGATCGCGCTGCGTCATCGCGATGATCGGCTGCGCGCCCTGCTCGATCAGGCGCGACTGCGCGTCGACGAGCTTGGCGGCCGCGCGTGCCGAGATCACCGCGCCCATGAACGGCTGCGGATCGGCGTCGAACACGTCGGCCGTGATCTTCGACGTGACGTCGGCGAAGCGTGCGAGGAAGCGGTCGCCGAACGCGCCCTGCGGCACGAAGATGCGGCGTGCGCACGTGCAGCGCTGGCCGGCCGACAGGAACGCCGACTGGATCGTGTGATGCACGGCCGCGTCGACGTCCTCGACTTCGCCGATCACGAGCGGGTTGTTGCCGCCCATCTCGAGCGCGAGCACGATTTCCGGACGGCCGCCGAACTGCTTGTGCAGCAGCGTGCCGGTATCCGAGCTGCCGGTGAAGAACAGCCCGTCGATCTGCCGGTGATTCGCGAGCGCGATGCCGGTGTCCTTCTCGCCCTGCACGAGGTTCAGCACGCCGGCCGGCAGACCGGCTTCCTGCCACACCTCGACCGTCGCGCGCGCAACGCCCGGCGCGAGCTCCGACGGCTTGAACACGACCGCGTTGCCCGCGATCAGCGCCGGCACGATATGACCGTTCGGCAAGTGGCCGGGGAAGTTGTACGGACCGAACACCGCGACGACGCCGTGCGGGCGATGGCGCAGCACCGCGACGCCGTCGGCCATGTCCTGGCGCTTCTCGCCGGTGCGTTCCTGGTAGGCCTGGATCGAGATGCCGACCTTCGCGGCCATCGCCGCGACTTCGGTGCGGGCTTCCCACAGCGGCTTGCCGGTCTCGCGGCCGATCGCGGTCGCGATCGCTTCCTTGCGTTCGGTGAGCAGCGCGGCGAAGCGCTTGACGATTTCGCAGCGCGCTTCGAAGTCGAGCGCCGACCAGCCGGCGAACGCGCGGCGCGCGCTCGCGACCGCGCGGTCGACGTCGGCCGCCGACGCGCTTTCGCCCTGCCATGCGATCGCGTCGGTGCCCGGGTTGCGCGAAGCGAAGACGGGGCCCGAGCCTGCGACCCAGGCGCCGTCGATGAAGAGTTCCGTCATGATTCGTTTATCCCTGTTTGACTTTGAGCGGCAGCACGCGGACCGGATCGCCGGCCTTCACGTCGAGCGCGGCGGCATCGTCGGCCGACAGCACGAACGACCCGTTCACGACCACGCCCGGCGCGACGCCGACGCGGAAATCGCCGAGCGACGTGTTCGATACGAGCGACTTCGGCATATCTTCCCGCACGTCGGGCACGCCGATCGCGACCGGCACGACGACGCTCTCGCGCACCGTGCGCAGGTCGTTGATGTGGCATTCGAGCACCGGGCCCGCGTCGAAGATGTCGACGTGGTTCTGGTAGCGCAGCCCTTCGGCCTCGAGCATCTTGCGGGCCGGCAGCGTGTCGCGGTGCGTGAGGCCGACCGCGTCCTGCGCGTCCTGCGGCAGCAGGTCGACGTACACCGGATAGCGCGGCATCAGTTCCGCGAGGAACGACTTGCGGCCGTGCGAGCTGAGGTAGTCCGCCGCGTTGAAATCGATCTGGTAGAAGTGCGAACCGACCGCGCGCCAGAACGGCGACGTGCCGTCCTCGTCGAAGTGGCCGCGCAGTTCCGCGCAGATGCGTTCCGGGAAGCGTTCGCGGAACTGCGCGATGAACATGAAGCGCGAGCGCGACAGCAGGCCGCCGACGCCGCCCGTGCGGTAACGCGGGCTCAGGAACAGCGAGCACACTTCCGCGTAGCCCGTCAGGTCGTGCGAGATGTTCAGCGCGGACATCCGCGTCCACACGCCGAGCTCCTGGCTCGCGTGCACGACCGTGCTCACGCGATAGTTGTAGAACGGCTGTTCGAGGCCGACCTGCGTCTCGATCCCGCACACGCCCGCGATGTCGCCCGTCTTCGATTCTTCCATCACGAAGAAGTAGCCGGCCTCGCCCGGTGCGGCCTCGCCGTCGAGCGTGCGGCGCGTGCGTTCGATGCGCGCGGCGAGCGCGTCGCGATCGGGCTTGAACGTGGTCAGGCCCGGCCCGGTTTCCTTCGCGAGCGACACGAGCGCGTCGACGTCGCCCGTTTGTACGACCCGAACGACGATCATGCTGCGTCTCCCTTCATGTCTTCATCGTCGCGGCGGTGCAGCGGCACGCAGCGCACGACATCACCATCCTTCACATCGAGCGCCGCGCGCACGTCGCCGGCGAGCGGCGCGTCGGCCGTATCGCCCGGCAGGTCGGCCAGCACGCAGCGGAACGATTCGCCGCTGCCGGTCGACACCATGTACGCGACGTCGCCCTGCTGATGCGCGGCTTCGCGCACCGTGCGCTCCGCGCCGTGCTTCACGCATGCGGTGCGGTCGACCTGCGCGGTCAGCACGGGGCCCGCGTCGAAGATGTCGACGAAGCGGTCCGGCTCGAAGCCTTCCTCGAGATGGATGTCGTACGCGAGCAGCGCCGTTTCGTTCGGCTCGCCGAGCACGCGCTGCGCGGCTTCCGGCAGCAGCGGTACGTAGAGCGGATACGCCGGCATCACTTCCGCGATGAACGTGCGGCTGCGGCCGCCCGACGCGATGTCGACGTCGGTGAAGTTGCGGCCGAAGAACTTGCGGCCCACCGCTTCCCAGAACGGCGATGCGCCCGTGCTGTCGCTCACGCCGAGCAGCAGCGTGAACACTTCCGGCGTGAAGCGGCGGCGGTTCGCGGCGATGTACATCATCCGCGCACGCGAGATCAGGTGCGCGGCCGCGTCGCCGCGCAGCGACGGATCGACGTAGAAGCCCGCCAGCCGGCTCTTGCCGGTCAGCTCGTGCGACATCGTGAGCGCGTGGATCTTGCGGTTCACGTGCAGCTCGCGCGACGCGTGGATCAGTGCATCGTTGCGGAATGCGTAGAACGGTTCCGAGTAGCCGGCCGCGGCCACGATGCTCGCCGTGCCGAGCAGCTTGCCCGTCGACGAATCCTCGAGCACGAAGAGGTAGAACTCCTCGCCGGCGAAGTCGACGTCCGCGCGAAACGAATCCTCGGAGAGCGCCACGCGCGCTTCGAGCGCCGCGCGATCGTGCGGCAGCGAGTGCAGGACCGGCTGCGCGGTGCGCGCCATGTGCGCGAGCGCATCGAGATCCGTGAGTTTGCCGGGGCGAACAAATAGCATCGTCGTTCCTGTCTGCGATGGGCGCGCCGATCAGCGCGCGGTGGCTTCCTGGGCCGCGAGCACCTGCTCGACTGCCTTCTCGAAGCGCTTCACGCCTTCGTCGAGCAGGTCGAACGGGATCACGAGCGACGGCACGAAGCGCAGCACGTTCGGGCCCGCGATCAGCATGATCAGGCCGTTCTCGGCGGCGGCGGTGACGAAGTCCTTCGCGCGGCCGTCGAATGCGGCGGTGAGTTCCGCGCCGACCAGCAGGCCCTTGCCGCGGATGTCCTTGAAGATGCCGAAGCGTGCGTTGATGCGTTCCAGCGCGCCCTTCAGGCGCACGCTGCGTTCGCGCACGCCTTCGAGCAGCGCCGGGTCGCCGATCAGCTCGACGACCTTGTCCGCGATCGCCGACGCGAGCGGGTTGCCGCCGTACGTCGTGCCGTGCACGCCGACCTTGAAGTGGGCGGCCAGTTCGTTCGTCGTCAGCATCGCGCCGATCGGGAAACCGTTGCCGAGTGCCTTCGCGGTCGTGAGGATGTCCGGCGTGACGCCCGTGTCCATGTATGCGTAGAACTGGCCCGTGCGGCCGACGCCCGTCTGCACTTCGTCGAAGATCAGCACTGCGTCGTTGGCGTCGCACGCTTCGCGCAGTGCCTTCAGGAAGGCCGGATCGGCCGGGATCACGCCGCCTTCGCCCTGCACCGGCTCGACGATCACCGCGCAGGTTTGCGGGCCGATCGCGGCCTTGGCCGCTTCGATGTCGTTGAACGGCAGGTGCTTGATGCCTTCCGGCACCGGACCGAAGCCTTCCGAGTATTTCGGCTGGCCGCCGACGCTGACCGTGAAGAACGTGCGGCCGTGGAACGACTGGACGAACGACACGATTTCGTATTTGTCGGCGCCGTGGCGGTCGAATGCGACGCGGCGTGCGAGTTTGAGGGCGGCTTCGTTCGCTTCCGCGCCCGAGTTCGCGAAGAATGCACGGTCGGCGAAGGTCAGCGCTTCGAGGCGCTTCGCGAGGCGCAGCACCGGCTCGTTCGTGTAGCCGTTGCCGATGTGCCAGAGCTTGCGGCCTTGTTCGTCCAGGACCTTCAGCAGTTCCGGGTGGCCGTGGCCGAGCGACGTGACGGCGATGCCGCAGGCGAAATCCACGTATTCGCGGCCGGCCGTGTCCCACACGCGCGAGCCCTCTGCACGGTCCGGCACGAACGGCGCGGGGGAGAATACCGGCACCATCACTTCGTCGAATGTCTGGCGGGTCACGGTCGAGGTCGTCATGGTCGTTCCTTTCGGTTTCGTAAGAGGGTTCAACAGGATCAAGTTTAGGTAAGGGTGACGCAAGCGTCTTGCGGAATTGCGACGGGTTCTATCGGAAGCGGATAGGGCGCTTTATTTTGCCTCTCCCCGGCGGGGGGTGGCGTTTTGTGCTTGGTTGCTGTTTCGCGGTTTTTTTGGCGGTGCGCTTGCGTTTGACGTGAAGCACCTGCGATCGTGTCGGTCTATTAGCGTCGCCCCTGCGCGGGGCGGCGGTTACTTTTCTTTGTCTTGCCAAAGAAAAGTAACCAAAAGAAAGGCGCCCGGATAACGCATGACTTCCCGGTGCCGTAGTCCACCAAGTGGCCCTCGCCTAAGTGTCCGCGCCAGTCCGGAACCCGGAGTGGTTCGAGCAATGGTTCTGACACCACTCACCACCCCGCGAAGTGGTATACCGCCCGCTAGCTCCGCCCTCGCTTCGCTCGGTCGACAGGTCCACACGCCCCGCTTTGAAAGCTGTCGGTTGATTGGCTTCCACAATTGCGGCGGGTGGCGCATGAATTCAATAAATTGAAATCGTCGTTGTGGTACAGCGGCTCCTCACTGATTTGGGGAACTGATCAGTGGGTGTCCATGTGTGGCGCGGGCGCATGAATGCGGCCGAAGAACCTTGCAGCCGAGCATAGCGAGGATGGAGCTAGCGGGCGGTATACCGCTCTGTTGCGTAGGGAGTGATGTCAGAACCATTGCTCGAACCACTCCGGGTTCCCGACTGGCGCGGACACTTAGGCGAGGGCCACTCCGGTGGCCATGGCACCGGGAAGTCATGCGTTATCCGAGCGCCTTTCTTTTGGTTACTTTTCTTTGGCAAGACAAAGAAAAGTAACCGCCGCCCCGCGCAGGGGCGACGCTAATAGACCGACACGATCACAGGTGCTTCACGACAAATGCAAGCGCACCACAAAAAACAGAATCAATCCTTGCCACCCCGCTCAACAAGCGCGCCCCCGCGAGGCTCCCCCCCACCGCCGGTCTGCTTCTCGAGCCAGGCTCTCCGATCCTCCCGAGGCGTGACCCCAAACCTTTCGCGGTACGCATTGGAAAAGTGCGCAGCAGAAGAAAACCCACAGGCGAGGCTCACCTGAACGACCGACTTGCTGGTCCGCTGCAACTGCGTGCGGGCCTTGAGCAACCGGAGATTGAGGTAATACTTGGAGGGCATCGCCCCGAGATACTGCCGAAAGAGCCGCTCCAGCTGCCGCCGCGACACGCCGACGAGCCCGGCGATCTCATCGGTCGTCAAAGGATCCTCGACATTGGCTTCCATCAAAAGCAACGCATCGTTCAGCCGAGGATGCCGCTCACCGGGCGCGGTCACAAAAGGAATCCGCTGCCGCTCCTCGCCGCTGCGCAAGGTCCCCGCCCCGAGCGCATCGGCAATGCGCTCACCCAGATCCGCCCCGTGTTCCCGGCCGATCATGGCCAGCATGAAATCGACGGTCGCCTGCCCGCCCGCACAGGTCGCCCGATCGCGATCGATCTCGAAGATCTGCTGCGTGACGATCGAGCGCTCGAACTGTTCGGCGAACTGCTGATACGTCTCCCAGTTCACGCTCACGCGATATCCGGAAAGCTGCCCGGCCATCGCAAGCCACCACACGCCGTGGTGAATCCCCGTGACGACCGGCGTGCGCTGCCCGACCCGCGCGAGACTCGCGAGAAACAACCGATAGTCGGCAAACTGCTGAAACCGCTCCGACACGACGATCAGCCAGTCGCACGCGATCGCATCGTTGAACGCCGCATCGGCATGCCACTGCGCGCCGCCGGCGAGCGGCACCGGCCGCCCGTCCCACGAACACACCTGCCAGCGATACAGCAAGCGCCCGTCGATCTCGTTCGCGAGATGCAACGCATCGACGATCGGACCCACACCCGACATCGACACGGGCGGCAATGCAACGATCGCCACCTGCGTCGTGCGGGTGGCGCCTGCGGGACGAGACACCGGTACCACGTATGAAACGCCCTTCGCGTTACTTGAGGCTACCCGACAGGAACTGCTTCAGACGCTCGCTCTGCGGACGCACCAGCACCTCCTTCGGATCACCCTCTTCCTCGGTCCGCCCCTGATGCAGGAACATCACGTGATTCGACACGTTGCGCGCGAAACCCATCTCGTGCGTGACGACGATCATCGTGCGGCCCTCCTCGGCCAGCTTCTGCATCACCTTCAGCACCTCACCGACGAGCTCCGGATCGAGCGCCGACGTCGGCTCGTCGAACAGCATCACGTCCGGATGCATCGCCAGCGCCCGCGCGATCGCGACACGCTGCTGCTGGCCACCCGACAAATGCGACGGATACTGCTTCTCGACGCGCGGCGGCAAACCCACCTTCTCCAGGTACTCGCGCGCACGCTCCTCGGCTTCCTTCTTCGCAATGCCGAGCACGTGCACCGGCGCTTCCATCACGTTCTCGAGCACGTTCATGTGCGCCCACAGATTGAAGTGCTGGAACACCATCGCGAGCTTGGTGCGGATGCGCTGCAACTGCTTGTGATCGGCCACCTCGAGCGCACCGGCGCGGTCGGTCTTCGTGCGCACGGCCTCGCCGTCGACGACGATCTGCCCCGCATTCGGCCGCTCGAGAAAATTGATGCAGCGCAAGAACGTGCTCTTGCCCGAACCGCTGGCGCCGATGATGCTGATGACGTCGCCGGCCTTCGCGTTCAGCGACACGCCCTTGAGCACCTCGTTGTCGCCATAGCGCTTGTGAATGTCGACCGCGGCAAGCTTGGTGGAAGCGGACGCGCTCGTTTGAGTGATCTCGGCCATCTGGCTCTCCTCGAATGAAATCAATGACGGCCGGCCGCGAGATACGCGAGCCAGTGGCGCTCCGCCCGGCGAAATGCCGCGACGAGTGCGAACGATACCGCAAGATAGATCAGTGCGGCGATCCCGAACGACTGGAACGCCATGTAGGTCGCGGAATTGGCGTCACGCGCGACCTTCAGGATGTCGGGCACGGTCGCCGTGAATGCAACGGTGGTCGCGTGCAGCATCAGGATCACCTCGTTGCTGTACAGCGGCAGCGCACGGCGCAGCGCCGACGGCAGGATCACCCGGCGATACATCGTGAACGGCGACATCCCGTACGCACGCGCCGCCTCGACCTCGCCGTGCGGAATCGCACGAATCGCACCCGCGAAGATCTCGGTCGTGTACGCGCAGGTGTTCAGCGCGAACGCGAGGATCGCGCAGTTGAAGCCGCTGCGGAAGAACGCGTCGAGCAGCGAGTGCGAGCGCACGAACTCGAGGCTGTACATGCCCGTGTACAGCAACAGCAGCTGCACGTAGAGCGGCGTGCCGCGGAACACGTACGTGTAGAACCGCACCGGCATCGACAGCCACTTCTTCTTCGACACGCGTGCGACCGCGAGCGGCACCGCGCACACGAAGCCGAGCGAAATCGACGCGACGAGCAGCCACAGCGTCACCGCAAGGCCGGAGAGGCGCTGGCCGTCCCAGTAAAGGAACGCCTGGCCGAATTCCTGGAGGATCTCGATCATAGTTCTGCGTGGCGCACGCCCGTGGAATAACGTTTCTCGAGCTGGATCAGCACGAGGTTGGAAACGGTCGTGATCGCGAGGTAGATCAGCGCCGCAACGAGGATGAAGAAGAACATGTTGAACGTGCTCTTGCCCGCGTCCTGCGCCGCCTTCACGACGTCGGCGAGGCCGATGATCGACACCAGCGCGGTCGCCTTCACGAGCACCTGCCAGTTGTTGCCGATGCCAGGCAGCGCGAAGCGCATCATCTGCGGAAACATGATCCGCACGAACACGCGCAGCCCGCTCATCCCGTACGCCGAGCCGGCCTCGAGCTGGCCGCGCGGCACCGACAGGAACGCACCGCGGAACGTCTCGGTGAAGTACGCGCCGTAGATGAAGCCGAGCGTCAGCACGCCGGCGACGAACGGGTCGATGTCGATCTGGTCCCAGCCGACGAGGTCGGTGAACTGGTTCAGCCAGATCTGGATGCTGTAGAACAACAGCAGCATCAGGACGAGATCGGGCACCGAGCGGATCAGCGTCGTATAACCGGTCGCGACCGCTCGCAGCACCCGGTTGTGCGACAGCTTCGCCACCGCGCCGATCAGCCCCAGCGCCACCGCAGCGGCGAGCGACAGCACCGACAGCTCGATGGTCTGCACGGTGCCGGCCCAGAGGACAGGACCAAAGCCGTAAAGGAACACGCGCGTCTCCAGTGTTGATGTGAACACCGGCGCGCATCACTGTCCGGCGCCGGGCTGACGCGGATAGTCGCAAGCGAAATTGTTTGCCTCAAATCACCGTGCGTGCGATTGCTGCATCGCAGCAATTCGTCCCACCATTTGCAGGCACGGCCTACCGCGCTGTTTCAAAAGGAAAAAAGCCGCTTCCTGACAGTCGGATGACACGCAGGGAAGCGGACTTTTTGCAATTTTCCGGTCGCTTTTTCGATATAGCGCCGGACGCGGGTTCAGCGCCCTTTCAGGATGTCGGAGCGCGAAGTCGTATAGACAAGCCCGTCCGGGCCGAAATGGACGTTGAAGAACGCGTCGGTGTTGACGCCGTCCTCGAGCCAGCGCCAGCTCCATACGGTCTCGGGCTTCAGCGGGTACTGCGCGACGTCGCCCGGCTTGCCGAGCAGGCGCCGCACCTCGTCCTCGGTCATCCCCGGGCGCACCTTCGCGAAGTTCTCGGCGGTCAGCACCTGCGTCGCGCCCGTGTAATACCCGCCCGGGTCGAGGTCGACGAACCAGGTCTGGTTGCCCATCGGGCCACGCGGGTATTCGAGGCGCTTCGAGCCGTCGGTGAACGCGCGCTCGGTCTCGGGCTTGCCCATCGTGGCGCGCACGTCGGCTTCGGTCGAGACGCCGGCCTTCAGCCCCTTGAGCAGCAGCGGCGCCGGCTTGATCGCGTTGAAGAAGTCCCTGATACGTTGCACGTCGAGATTGCCTTGCTTGTCGTCGCAGCCGGTCAGCGCCAGCGCGGCGGCCAGCATCGTGACGGGAAGCAGCCGGAAACGGAAGATCATCGGAAGAAATGCGCGTCGAGAAAACACGCGGCAAGGATACCCGCGCAACGCCAAAAGCGCGAGACGGACCGCGCGGCCCGTCTCGTGATCAATGCGTCGTTTCGGTTTGCACCTGGGCCTCGCGGCCCGCTTGCGGGGCGCGCGGCCCGGCCGGCACCGCCTTGATCCGGCGGCGCGTGCGCACCAGCTCGGCCAGTTGCCACGACCCGAGCGCGAGACAGCCGAACAGCACCTCGCGGCCGCGCTTGACCAGCGCGAGCGACAGCGCCGTCTCGCGATCGACGCCGAACATCTGCGCGAGCAGCACGACGGTCGCCTCCTGCACGCCGAGACCGCCCGGCACCATGAACGCCGCATGGCGCACGGCCTGCGTCATCGCCTCGATCGCGATCGCGCCGCCGATCGAGACCGGATGACCGAGCAGCGCGAGCGCCCAGTAGATTTCGAGCGCGCCGAGCACGTAGCCGGACAGCTGCCAGAAGAACGCACTGAACAGCAGCGGCGTGCGCGACATCAGCGCGTCGATGTCGCCATCGAGGCGGCGGCCGTCGACGCCCTGCAGCAACCGGTGCGAATCGCCGAGCAGGCGCCCCGCGAACCGCTCGATCGCATGGAAGATCCCGCCGCGCCGCATCAGCACGACGCCGAGCACCGGCAGCGGCAGGGTCAGCAGCAGCGCGAGGCCGATCGTGCCGCCGCCCATGTCGTGCGTCGTCGCGAGCAGCAGCACGAGGCCGAGCGCGGCGAACGCATACTGGACGACGATCGTCACCAGCACCTCGACGATCACCGACGCGGTCACGCGGCTCGCGTCGGGCACCTGCCAGCGCGCCATCCGGATCCCGACCAGCTCGCCGCCGATCCCGACCACCGGCAGCAGCCGGTTCACCGCTTCACGCACGGTCGCGACCCACCACAGGAACGACAGCGACGCGCGCCGGTCGAGCAACTGGTGCCACGCATACGCGTCGAGCAGCAGCGGCAGCGCATGGAACGGCACGAGCCACAGCAGCGCGAAGCCGGCGCGCTCGAGCATCCGCGTCACGTCGCCGATGCCTTCGTGCAGCCCGAGCGCGAGCAGGATCCCGATGCCGATCGGCCAGCCGAGCCATTTGATCCACTTGGTCATGACGGCTGCGCCCCCGCTTCGCGCGACGCGCGCGTGCCGCGCCGCGCCGCCGGCTGGCCGAACACGTCGGCAAAACCGCCGGTCGCGACGCCCGCGGCCTTCAGCGCGGCCGCGACGCGCGGCGACAGCAGCGCATCCAGTTCGTCGACCGGCCGGTAAGCGGCCATCGTCGGCGTGATCGGGCCGTCGCCGGCTTCCGCCGGATGACAGTAGATCTCGCCGACCCCGGGCGGCAATGCCGCGAGCGCGTCGAGCAGCACGGCCTCGTCCATCGCGCCCGTATGCTCGATCCCGACCACGTAGTCGTTGTGCGCGAGCCCCGCACGATCGAGCCGGGCGCGCACCAGCGCGATCCACGGCTTGAGCAGCGCGGGCGCGCGCGTTTCGTACGGCAGCCGCACCGCACGCAGCCCGTAGTCGCGGCCGATCTCGATGATCATCGACAGCACGGTCGGATGCAGGTGGAAATGCTTGTGCGCGTTCACGTGGTCGAGCGGCAGGCCGCTCGCCGCGAACGCGTCGAACTGCGCACGGATCTCGCGGCGCAGCTGCGCACGCACGTGCGGCAGGAAGAAGAAGCGGCAGCCGTCCTTCGCCATCGCATCGCCGAAGCGCCCGTCGCGGCCGACGAGCGCGGGAATGTCATGCGCGGGCAGCGTGGCCGGCCCGTCCGCGAGGACGAGATGCAGGCCGACCGCGAGCGACGGCAGGCGCCGCGCGCGTTCGATCGCATCCTGCGCCGCGGGCGCACCGACCATCAGGCTCGCGGCGTTCAGCACGCCGTCGCGATGCGCGCGCTCGACCGCCGCGTTGACGCGCGGATGCAGCCCGAAGTCGTCCGCGGTGAAGATCAGCGCCCGCGCCGCCCGCTGCGTCGCCACGAATCAGGCCTCGTGCGCGCGCAGGAAGCGGAAGAACTCGACGCCTTCGCGCAAGCGACGCTTCATCATGTCCCAGCTCGTCAGCATCTCGCGGACGATCTCCCAGATCTTCGACGGACGGAAGTAGAACTGGCGATAGAACTGCTCGAGATGGTGATAGATCTCGTCGCGCGACAGGTGCGGATAGCCGATCGCCGCGAGCTGCACGCCTTCCTTGCTGACCAGGTTGATGGTCTTGTTCTCTTCCATCCAGCCGTTCTCGACGGCCTGCTTGTAAAGCGTCGTGCCCGGATACGGCGCGGCGAGCGACACCTGGATCGTGTGCGGATTGATTTCCTTCGCGTACTCGATCGTCTTCTTGATGGTGTCCTGCGTCTCGCCCGGCAGGCCGAGGATGAAGGTGCCGTGGATCTTGATGCCGAGCTTCTTGCAGTCCGCGCTGAAGCGGCGCGCGAAATCGGTGCGCACGCCCTTCTTGATGTTCACGAGGATCTGGTCGTCGCCGGATTCGAAGCCGACCAGCAGCAGGCGCAGGCCGTTTTCCTTCATGATCTTCAGCGACTTGTACGGCACGTTCGCCTTCGCGTTGCACGACCACGTCATGCCGAGCTTGCCCAGACCGATGGCGATCGCTTCGGCGCGCGGCAGGTCGTCGGTGAAGGTGTCGTCGTCGAACATCAGTTCCTTCACTTCCGGCATGTTGTCGCGGATCCACTTCGCTTCCGCGAGCACGTTCTCGACCGAGCGCGTGCGGTAGCGATGGCCGCTGACCGTCTGCGGCCACAGGCAGAACGTGCAGCGCGACTTGCAGCCGCGGCCCGTGTAGATCGACACGTACGGGTAGTTCAGGTAGCCGATGAAGTAGTTGTCGATCTTCAGGTCGCGCTTGTAGACGGGCGCGACGAACGGCAGTTCGTCCATGTTCTCGAGGATCGGACGCGCTTCGTTGTGCTCGATCGAGCCGTCCTTCGCGCGCCAGCTCAAGCCCTTGATCTCGGGGAACGGCTTGCCTTCGGCGATTTCCTTGCAGGTGTAGTCGAATTCCTCGCGGCACACGAAGTCGATCGCGTCGCTCGCCGTGAGCGAGTTGTGCGGATCGACCATCACCTTCGCGCCCACCATGCCGACCAGCATCGACGGCTTCATCTTCTTCAGATCCTGCGCGAACATCGCGTCGGTCGGGAACGACGGCGTGCTCGTGTGGATGATCACGAGATCGTAGTCGTTGGCGATCTTCAGCGTTTCCTCGACCGACAGGCCGTCGGCCGGCGCGTCGACGACGCGGCTGCCCGGCACGAGCGCGGCCGGCTGCGCGAGCCACGTCGGGTACCAGAAGGAACGGATTTCGCGCTTCGCCTGATAGCGCGAGCCGGCTCCGCCGTCGAAGCCGTCATACGAAGGGGCCTGCAAGAACAGCGTTTTCATGAATGCTCCGGTAGCCTGCATAGTTCGATTCGTTTCAACGATTCAGTCAATCAACCGCGGGCCGCCCTGCCGGCGCCCGCCTCTCTGTCATGTCGCGTCGCGCGGCGTGGCCGCGCGGCGCGTCTCGGCCCTCGGGCCGGATTCGATCGGGACCGGGCGCATCGCCGGTTCCCTTCGGGGAACGTACGTCAGCGGCCGTCCCCGCCCTCCACGATCACCGTCGCGCGTTCGCCGCCGACGACCGTCATCCGCGCGCCGCGCCACACGACGTGCGTGCCGAACACGGCCGCGAGCCATTCGAGCGCGAGCAGCGTGTCGCGCACCGCGACGAGCGGCAGGTCGCGCCAGAACGCGCGCCAGCCGTCCTCGCCGCGCGCGTGCAGCACCAGCCGCCCGAACGCGCCCACGACGGCCGCGCCACCCGCCAGCGTGCCGGCGACGGTGCCGTCGAGACGCAGCGCGAGCGCCGCGCCGATCGCGAGCCACGGCGCGGTAAACGTGATGAACAGGAACGCGAAGCCGGCCGGGTTCAGCGAACGGATCGTGCGCAGCCAGCGCGTCTCGCGGTGCCAGAGCGGCCCGAACGACGGCTCGATCACGTCGGTCGCGACCTCGACCTCGGACAGCACAGTGCGCCGCCCGAGGCGGCGCGGCAGCTCGGCCAGCCAGAAGTCGTCGGCCAGCTCGTCCTTCAACGCGAGAAAACCGCCGATCCGGTCGAGCGTGTCGCGCGTGAGCGCCAGCGTCGCGCCGAAGCCGAAGCGGCTCGAGCGGCCGAGGTGCGTAATCCGTACCGACGGCGCGAACCAGGCATCGACGAACTGCGCGCCGATCCGCGTCCAGAACCCGCCGACGCTGCGCGCATGATACAGGCACGTGACGACCCCGACCGACGCGTCGGCGAGCGGCGCCGTCACGCGCTCCAGATAGTCCGGCTTCACCGCGATGTCGCTGTCCGCGATCACGATGCGGCCGTACTTCGCGCGTTCGGCGAGATTGATCAGGTTGCTGACCTTCAGGTTCTTGCCGTGCACGCGCGCGTCGATCACGAGCGTGATGTCGCATTCCGGATAATCGGCGCGCAGCCGCTCGACCACGGCGACCGCCGGATCGGATGCCGACGCGACCCCGAACAGCACTTCATGGCGCGGGTGGCGCTGTTCGCAGAACGTCGCGAGGTTCTCGTACAGGTGCGGCTCGGCGCCGCACAGCGGCTTGAGCACGCTGACGGGCTCGAAACCGTCGCGCGCGGCGGTGCGCGGCGTGCGCGGGCGCGGCGCGAACGCCGCGACGAACGCATAGCCGGCCGCAGCCAGCGTGAACACGGTCAGGAGCCAGTCGAGCAGCGTGACGGTCGGCGTCATGCGCGACGCCCTCCGGCGACGCGGGCGCCCTGCCGACCGATCGAACCGGGTTGAACGTGATTGGGTATTCCGACAGCAACGAACGCGGGCACGACCCGACTCCTTGTTCCAGCAGCGTCTGTGTAAATGGGGAGGCACGGCCCATTTCCCCGAAAGCGGCCATGCCCGGCATCGCGTGGCACATCCTCGCGCGATGCCCGGACGGGATGCGGGAAGATTCTAATGGCTACCGTCGGCACAACATGGACAGGCGCCGGATTTTAGCAGCCCGCGCCACCCCGCGCTTGGCACCACGCGAAACGGACTACTGCGATTTCGGCAAAGCTGTGCGGCCGGGGAACCATTCCGGTGCCACCTCGTTCACGTTAGCGTAAGCACTTTGCAGGCGGATTGCAGTCTTGAAAATCAAACGTTTCGTGGAAATTTGTATGTCGATGCGAAGACATGCCCAATCGCCGTAAAGATCGGTAATTATTCGGCGATTAGATTGATTTTTGCAACAGTTGTCCGCGCCACCTTGCGCCCCTGAAAGGCGCATGGGTATCCGCGCGTCGCCAGCGCGTTCCGGAACCCTTTGGCAAAATCATCGCCATCTGTTGCGCATGCGCATCACCGCGCCCCTCCCTTCCGAAGGCCACCCGATGATTCCGTTTTCCGTACTCGATCTCGCCCCCATTCCCGCCGGCGCCGACGCCGCGCAGGCGTTCCGCAACACCGTCGATCTCGCGCAGCACGCGGAGCGCCTCGGTTATCGCCGCTACTGGCTCGCCGAACATCACAACATGCCCGGCATCGCGAGCGCGGCCACGGCCGTCGTGATCGGCCACGTGGCGGGTGCGACGAAGACGATCCGCGTCGGCTCGGGCGGGATCATGCTGCCGAACCATGCGCCGCTCGTGATCGCCGAGCAGTTCGGCACGCTCGCGTCGCTGTATCCGGGGCGCATCGACCTCGGGCTCGGCCGCGCGCCCGGCACCGACCAGACCACGTCGCGCGCGCTGCGCCGCGACCTGATCGGCAGCGCCGACTCGTTTCCGGACGACGTCGCCGAACTGCAGCGCTACTTCGCGGAACCGGTGCCCGGCCAGCGCGTGCGCGCGGTGCCCGGCGCGGGGCTGGACGTGCCCGTGTGGCTGCTCGGTTCGAGCCTCTTCAGCGCGCAACTCGCCGCGATGCTCGGGCTGCCGTTCGCGTTCGCGTCGCACTTCGCGCCGGACTACCTGATGCGCGCGCTCGAAGTCTATCGCGCGCAGTACCGGCCGTCGGCCGCGTGGCCGAAGCCGCATGCGATGGTCGGCGTCAACGTGTTCGCGGCCGATACCGACGACGAGGCGCGGCGCCTCTTCACGTCGCTGCAGCAGCAGTTCATCAACCTGCGCCGCGGCACGCCCGGCAAGCTGCCGCCGCCCGTCGACGCGCTCGAGGCGAGCGAATTCGAACTCGCGAACGTCGCGCATGCGCTGTCGTTCGCGGCCGTCGGCTCGCGCGACACGGTGCGCGACAAGCTGCGCGACCGGATCGCGCAAACCGGCGCGGACGAGGTGATCATCACCGCGCAGATCTACGATCACGCCGCGCGCGTGCGCTCGTTCGAGCTGGCCGCGCAGATCCGCGACGAACTCGCGAACGAAACCCGCTGACCCGGCGGGCGGCCCACCCAGGCGGGTGCGCCCGCCTGCGCGTCACTGCGGGTGCACCGCCCCCATCCCGTCGAGCAGCGCCTTGTGGAACGCGTCCGGATCCTGGATCTGCGGCGCGTGCCCGAGCGCCGGGAATTCGACGAGCTGCGCGCCGGGAATCGCCGCCTGCGTGCGTTTCGCGAGTTCCGGGTAACGGCCGAGCTTCGCGTGCACGTCCGGCGGCGCCACGTCCTTGCCGATCGCGGTCGTGTCCTTGTCGCCGATCAGCAGCAGCGTCGGCACGCGTATCGCGCCGAGTTCGTAGACCACCGGCTGCGTGAGGATCATGTCGTAGATCAGCGCCGAGTTCCACGCGACCGCGTCGCGGCCCGAGCCGCGATACATGCCGGCGAGCATCTGCACCCAGCGCTCGTAGGACGGCGCCCACTTGCCCGCGTAGTAGGTCGCCTGCTCGTAACGGCGGATGCCGTCCGCCGTCGTCTTCTGCTCGCGTGCGTACCAGTAGTCGACCGACAGCGGCGGCACGCCGAGCGCCTTCCAGTCCTCGAGGCCGATCGGGTTCACCAGCACGAGCTGCTCGGTCGCCTTCGGGTACATCAGCGCGTAACGCATCGCGAGCATCCCGCCCGTCGAATGGCCGACGATCGTCGCCGATTTCACGCCGACCGACTCGAGCAGCGCATGCGTGTTGCGCGCGAGCTGCTGGAAGCTGTACTGGTAGCGCTCGGGCTTCGACGACTTGCAGAAGCCGATCTGGTCCGGCGCGATCACGCGATAGCCGGCGCGGCTCAGCACGCCGATCGTGTCTTCCCAGGTCGCCGCGCAGAAGTTCTTCCCGTGCAGCAGCACGACGGTGCGGCCGTTCGGGTGCGCCGGCTGCACGTCCATGTACATCATCTCGAGGGTGTCGCGCTGCGACACGAACGCGTAGCGATGCACCGGCTCCGGATAGGCGAAGCCTTCCAGGCGAGGGCCGTACGCGGGCCCGTCGTTGCCGGCCGGTGCCGGGACGTTGGCCGCGACCGACGTCGCGCATGCGGCGGCGACGCTCGCGCCGAGCACGGCCGCGCGCGCGAGGGAGAACATCTTGCAATTCGAAGGCATGGCGCTCACGGTAATGGGAAATGCACGCGGTCAGCCGGGCGGCTTCACGCCCCGCGATTCTACGCGGTCGGGCTGACGACGGCGCGCAACACTCGTCGGCCGAGCGACTTCCGCGCACGCGACGAACTCGGGTATCGTGTGACGAGACCCTGAAACGCCTGCAGGCGAACGCTCATGAAAAACGTCCTCAGCATTCAGTCGCACGTCATCTACGGACACGCCGGCAACAGCGCGGCCGTGTTCCCGATGCAGCGCCTCGGCGTCAACGTCTGGCCGCTCAACACCGTCCAGCTGTCGAATCACATGCAGTACGGCCACTGGGCCGGCAGCGCGATCGACGCCGCGAAGATGGAGCAGCTGGTCGACGGCGTCGCCGCGATCGGCGCGCTCAAGCGCTGCGACGCGGTACTGTCCGGCTTCGTCGGCTCGCCGGCGCAGGCGCGCGCGACGGTCGAGATCGTGCGCTCGGTGAAGGCGATGAACCCGAACGCGTGGTACTTCTGCGATCCGGCGATGGGCCAGACGGGCGGCATCCGCCCCGAACCCGGCGTCGAGGAATTCATCGTCGCGGAGATGCCGGCGCTCGCGGACGGCATGTCGCCGAACCACACCGAGCTGCAGAAGCTCGCCGGGCGGCGCATCGAGACCGTCGCCGAAGCCGTCGACGCGTGCCGCGCGCTGATCCGCCGCGGCCCGAAAATCATCCTCGTCAAGCACCTGCACGACCGCAGCAGCCCGGCCGACCGCTTCAACATGCTCGCCGTCACCGAGACCGAAGCGTGGATCGGCCAGCGCCCGCTGTATGCGTTTCCGCGCCATCCGGTCGGCGTCGGCGACCTCACCAGCGCCATTTTCGTCGCGCGCCGGTTGCGCGGCGACTCGGTGCGCGCCGCGTTCGAGCACACGCTCGCGGCGGTGCACGCGGTCGTGAAGGCAACCTACGACGCACGCCGCTACGAGCTCGAACTCGTCGCCGCGCAGGACGAAATCGCGCGCCCGAGCGAATGGTTCGGCGCGTGGGTGACGGACGCCTGACGCCGCTGCATCCGCATCGCAGGCGCGCGTCAAGCGCCATTTGCTGTCCTGCTGTCCTGCTGTCCTGCTGTCCTGCTTTCCTGCTTTCCTGCTTTCCTGCTTTCCTGCTTTCC